>NZ_JBEXSD010000020.1:0-79099 GCF_040613495.1 Nocardioides sp. NPDC006273
CCGACGGCGGCCCACCGTCAAGGAGGGCCGCCGTCGGCGTATCTCTCAGGCCAGGTTGTCCTTGTCGATGACCTCGCCGGTGACGATGTCGTCGTTGCGGGGCCGGGCGGTCGGCCCGAAGGTCGACGGCATCGTGGCGGTGACCAGGCGCTTCTGCACGATCGTGGCCAGGATTCGGCGGAAGAACGGTCGGGTGAGCGGCAGCATCAGCACCACGCCAAGGATGTCGGTGACGAATCCCGGGGTGAGCATCATCGCCCCGCCGAGCAGGATGAGAGCACCGTCGGCGATCTCGGTGGACGGCATCTTCCCGGCCGCCAGCGCGTTCTGCAGCGCCGTCCAGGCTCGGGCACCCTCACGGCGCACGATCCAGGCCCCGATGATCGAGTCGGCGACCAGCAGCAGGATCGTCCACCACACGCCGATCAGCTGACCGACCTGGATGATCACGAACAGCTCGGCCAGCGGCATCACCAGGAACAGGAGCACCAGCAGCCAGGAGAGCCTGCGTCGCCGAGCGGTCATCGGCGGCCTCCCCCGAGACGGTCCAGCCCGAAGCGGCGCAGCAGTCGCATCAACTGGTCGCGTCGCTCGGCCAGGCCCCAGCGGGTCACCCGGCGCATCGACTCGGCAGCGACCGCCGAGCTCATCTTCGACTCGCCCCGGACCCGCTCGATGAACTGGATCGGGACCTCCTTGACCGTGAGACCGGCCCGCAGCGTACGCGTCACCATCTCGGTCTGGAAGACATATCCGGTCGACTCGACGCTGCTCAGCTGCAGCTTCTCCAGCGTCGTACGCCGAAAGAGCCGGTAGCCGGCAGTGGCGTCGTGCACGCCGATACCGAGCAGGAGACGGACGTAGAGGTTGCCGCCCACCGACAGCAGCCGTCGCGACAGCGGCCAGTTGACCACCGAGCCGCCGCGGATCCAGCGGGCACCGATCACGAGGTCGGCGGAGGGGATCGCGTCGAGGAGCAGATGGAGCTCCTCGGGCTGATGGGAGCCGTCGGCGTCCATCTCCCCGACGACGTCGTAGGCCTGCTCGATGGCCCATCCGAAGCCGTGGAGGTACGCAGCTCCGAGGCCGGCCTTCTCGGTGCGGTGCAGCACATGGATCTGGTCGTCGTTGTCGGCCAGCTCGTTGGCGATCGTGCCCGTGCCGTCAGGAGAGCCGTCGTCGACGATCAGCACGTCGACGCGCGGTTGCGCCTTGCGTAGCCGTCCGACGATCCAGGCGAGGTTGTCAGCCTCGTTGTAGGTCGGGATGACCATCACCGCCCGGCCGATCTCGGTCCAGGGTGGAAGCTGCTCGTTCGTCACGTAACGCCGGCCTTGTCGAGGGATGGGGTGGAGATCACAGGATATCCGCCCACCGGTCGAACCCAAGATCCCCGCAACCACCTGCCGCCAGCGCTGCGCGCACGGCGAAGCGAGCGCCGGCGACGCAGAGCGCGGGAGGACCAAGACGTTCTTCGGGCCGCTCCGATCCTTGCTGGAGGCAAGGGGACGATCGTTGTCTAAGGGCGCCTTGGCCTTCCCGCGTTGCCCTCGCGGTCATGGACCGCGCCCGCGAAAACGCATCGAAGGCATGCCTGGATCGACACCCCCCGACCCGATTCGTCGAGCGCCGGTCCGCCGACCGCAACTCTGCATGGGCGAACGTTGCCACCATCACCCGCTGGCTCTGCGTAAGTCAACACGATGCTGACCTGCGGAAACAGATGTTTCCGCAGGTCAGCCACAGCCCTCTGGGCGAGAAAAAGCAGGGAATTCTCGGGGAACCTCGGCGTGTCGTATTCGCGTACCCGTTACGGCCTTCAGGGAACGACGACGGTCCCCCGCGCGAAGGTGGCGAGGACCGGCTCCGCCAGCATCTCGGCGGCCCCCGGACTGGCCTCGGTCGCAGCGCCCCGGGCCACGACGTACACGGCGAACTCCATCACCCGGGAGCGGGTCCCGGCCTTGACCAGCTCGCAGCTGATCTCCAGGACGTCGCCGGCACGCACGGGCGCCTTGAACTGCACGTCGTCGTAGGAGGCGAAGAGTCCCTCGTCACCGTCGGTGCGGATGCACATCTCGGTCGCGACGTCGCCGAAGAGCCCCAGGCTGTAGGCGCCGTCGACCAGGTTCCCGGCGTAGTGGGCGTGGGAGTACGGCACGTAGCGGCGGTGGACGACCACTGTTCCGACTTCGGGGCCGATCTGCGGCGACGTCATGCGGCGGGCTCCTTCGCGGTGGTGCGGTGGACGAGATAGGAGGCGACCTCGGCGGGAGTCGTGCCGCGGCCGAAGATGCGGTCGACGCCGAGCTCGGTGGTCATCGCCTCGTCGAAGCGCGGCCCGCCGGCGACCAGCAGCGGCCGCTCCCCCGCCGGATAGGCCTCGCGGAAGGCCGCCGACATCTCCCGGGTGTTGAGCAGGTGCGCGTCGCGCTGGGTGACGACCTGGGAGACGAGCACGGCGTCGGCGCGCCGGGTGACGGCGGCCTCTACGAGGGAGGGCACGGAGACCTGGGCGCCGAGGTTCACGACCTCGATCTCCTTGTAGTACTCCAGGCCCTTCTCCCCCGCGAAGCCCTTGATGTTGAGGATCGCGTCGATCCCCACGGTGTGGGCGTCGGTGCCGATGCAGGCGCCGACGACGACCAGCGGACGCCGCAGCGTCTCCTTGATCACCGCGTTCGCCTCCTTGGGCGTCAGCAGCGGGAAGTCGCGCTCGACGACCTGGACCTTGTCGACGTCGACGAGGTGGTTCACCTGCCCGTAGACGACGAAGAAGGTGAAGTCGTCGCCCATCGGCTTGGAGTGGACGACCATCGCCGGCTCCATGCCCATCTTGTTGGCCAGCTGGAGCGCGGCGCCATCGGCGACCTTGCTGTGCTTGATCGGCAACGTGAAGGAGACCTGCACCATCCCGTCGCCGGTGGTGTCGCCGTAGGGCCTGATCAGGTTTCCTTGGCTCATTCCTCGCCCTCCAGGATCGTTGTGGCCGGGTTGTAGTACGCCTCGGACTTCTCGGCGACGCCCTCGAGGCCCTTGCCCGCGTCGGCGGGGCGCTTCATCAGGCCGAACGTGCCGTCGGCGATCGCGTCGAGAAGCCCGTTGGGCTCGTCGATGATCTTCCCAAGCAGGTCGATCGACTCCCCCAGCACCTCACGCGCCCGGTTGGCGATGAAGCCGTCCGGAGCCGGGTGGAAGTCCTCGCCGAGCCGCCCGGCCGCGTCCATGACGTACCGGACGTTCTGCAGGGCCAGGTCGCGGTCGGAGATCCAGGGCGTCACGACGGCCTCGGTCATCATCCCCACCAGCAGGATCCCCTGGTCGGTCATCGCGCCGGCGAGGTTGAAGAACCCGTCGAGCAGGTAGCCCCTGAAGATGTCGCCGGTCATGTGCCGCGTCGGCGGCATCCACTTCAACGGGGCGTCGGGGAAGATCGACTTCGCCAGCAGCGCGTGCGCGAGCTCGAGACGGAACGAGTCCGGTACGTCGGGATTGATCTCGAACGCGTGGCCCAGCCCCAGCTGCCAGTCCTCGAGCCCCGCCTCCTTGGCGAAGTACTCGTTGAGCAGCTGGGAGGTGGTCACCGTGTGCGCGGCCTCGACCGCGTCGGCGGTGGTGAGGTAGTTGTCCTCGCCGGTGTTGATGATGATCCCCGCCCGTGCGTGGATCTGACGCGAGAGCCGCTGGTCGACGAACGTACGCACCGGGTTGATGTCGCGGAACAGGATCCCGTACATCGAGTCGTTGAGCATCATGTCGAGACGCTCCATGCCGGCCAGCGCCGCGATCTCCGGCATGCACAGCCCGCTCGCGTAGTTGGTCAGCCGGACATAGCGCCCCAGCTCGCGGCTCGTCTCGTCGAGGGCCGCGCGCATCAGCCGGAAGTTCTCCTGCGTCGCGTACGTCCCGGCGAACCCTTCCCGCGTGGCGCCCTCGGGCACGTAGTCGAGGAGCGACTGACCGGTCGAGCGGATCACCGCGATGATGTCGGCACCCTCGCGCGCCGCCGCCTGCGCCTGCGGGATGTCCTCGTAGATGTCGCCGGTCGCGACGATGAGGTAGATCCAGGGCTTGCGAGGGGCGTCACCGATCTCTGCGATCATCCGATCCCGCGCCGTCCTGCTGGTATCGAGCCGGGCGATGCCGACGCCGACCGCCTCGCGGGCATGCTTCGCGGCCAGCTCCGCCTCGGCACCCTCGGGCAGGCGGAAGGTCACCTGGCCGGCGGCGGCCTCCTCGGCAAGTCGCGACAGATCGTTGCCATGAGCCGCCAGCGCCTGCCACACCGGCAGCGCGATCCCGTGCTCCAGACCTACGTCGGCGCGCACCGCGTCGACGAGATGGTTCACCCACGGGGTGCCGTCCGGGTCGGCGCCGGCGAGCCCGGCCAGCCGCAGGGTGGCCCGCTCCACGGCGACCGTGGTGTGCTTCTTGGCCATCTCGACGATCGGGTCGCCGACCTTGGCTGCCAGCGCGCGGGCCTGGGCGATCGTGCGTGGGTCCAGATCGAGTCTCACCGGACACCCTCCTTCTCGAATACGGTCCTGCCGTCGACGACGGTCTGCAGGCAGGCGGTGGTGACGTCGGCGACGTCAGGCGTGGTCAGGTCGGGGAACGTGGTGCGGTCCCAGACCGCGTAGGTCGCCCGCTGGCCGACCGCGAGCGTCCCGGCGTCGTCGATGCCGGCCGCGTACCAGCCTCCGACGGTGTGCGCGGCGAACGCCTCCGCGGGAGTGATGCCCTGGCCGGGGGTGCGGTGGTGCACGGCCGCGTGGACCGCCGCCCACGGGTCCAGCGGGGTGACCGGCGAGTCGGAGCCGAAGGCGACGCGTACGCCGGCGTCGAGCAGGGTCCGGAACGGGTTCATCTGCTGCCAGCGCTCCCCCAGCCTCGCCGCGTACATCCGGCCCGGGCCACCCCACAGCCCGTCGAACATCGGCTGCATGCTCGCGATCACCCCGAGGTGGGCGAAGGTCTCGGTCGCGGCCGGCGAGGGCAGCTCGCAGTGCTCGAGCCGGTGGCGACGGGTCCGCAGGGTCTCGGCGCCCAGCGCCTTCTCGGCGAGCCGGAACGCCTGCGCGATGTTGTCGATCGCCTGGTCGCCGATGCAGTGGAAGCCGGCCTGCAGGCCGCGCCGGGTGCAGCCGATGATGTGCTCGGCCAGCTGCTCGGGGTCGAGATAGGCGTGGCCTCGGTGGCCGGCGAGATCGGCGTAGTCGAAGGTCAGCGCCGCGCTGCGGGATCCCATCGAGCCGTCCGCGCTGAGATCTCCGGCCAGGCCGGAGACGTCGTCGAGGCGGTCCAGATCGCCGAAGCCGAGATGTGCGCCCCAGTAGTAGGTGCCGTGCAGCCCGGACTCGGCGGCCTGCGTCTGCACGGCGACCAGGTCCGACTCGGGGCCGATGTCGGGTCCGGCGTTCTCGTGGAAGGCTCCGATGCCCAGGGCTGCCATCGCCTGCAACGCCGCCCGGGCACCGCGCTCGGCATGCCCGGCCGGGGTGAGGTCGGCCAGCAGCGGAAGCAACGCGCGCAGCGCCTCCCGCTCGACGCGCCCCTCGGCGGTCCAGCCCGGCAGCCCGGTGATCCCGGGAACCTCAGCCATCAGCGCGCTCGAGACCACGGCGGAGTGGCCGTCGATGCGGTTGAGATACACCTTGCGGCCGCCCGAGGCGCGGTCGAGCTCGGTCGCGGTCGGCAGGGTCGGGTCCGGCCAGCGCGTCTCGTCCCAGCCCTGGGCGAGGACCAGGTCGTCGGGGCCCAGGTCGGTGACGTACGCAGCGACCATGTCGAGCACCGCCTCCCGGCTGGGCGCTCCGCCGAGGTCGAGCCCGAGGATCTGCTCTCCGGTCTCGACGACGTGGACATGGCTGTCCACGAAGGCCGGTGTCACCAGCCGTCCGCCGAGGTCGACCACCTCGTCGGGGCTCGTGAAACCGTCCAGATCGGTGCCGGTCCAGACGATCCGGCCGTCCTCGACGGCCATCGCGGTGATCGGCTCGGCCGGGGCCAGGCCCGTGTGAATCTGACCATTGCGCAGGAGGATGCGAGTCACGGCGCCAGTCTGCCCTCGAAGAGAGTTCGTACGCCGCGGTTCGCGCGGAGAAGATCCAGGGCGTACGCCGCGTGGCCGGGGACGTAGCCGTTGCCGACGAGCATCGTCACGTCGGCGGCGAGGCCCTCGGCGCCGAGCGCGGCTGCGGAGAAGGAGGTCGCCATGGAGAAGAAGACGACGGTGCCGCTGTCGGCGGTGGAGAGGATCGCTCCGCCCTCGCAGCCGGGCACGTCCACGCACACCACGGTGACGTCGGCGGGGCCACCGGCCTTGGTGACCGCGTCACGCAGCGCCACCGGGTTGCGGGCGTCGGCGACCACGACCTCGTCGGCCAGACCGGCGTCGCGAAGGCGCTCGGCCTCGGCCTCGGTCGGCACGATGCCGATCAGGTGGCCAGCGCCCGCGTCACGGGCCGCGGCCAGCGACAGCGACCCGGACTTGCCGCCGCCACCGATCACGGCGACGACCCCGCCGGTGTATCTCTCCGAGACGACCCGGCGGGTGAGCGCCGGCGCGCCGCACACGTCCATCACCGAGAGCGCGAGCTCCGGGGCGAGATCGTCGGGGAGGACAGCCGCGATCGAACGGCCGAAGAGGATGGCGTAGCCGTCGCACGGCACCTGCTCGTCCTCGCCGGCCCATCGCTCGAGCCCGTCCTCGATGACCAGCGGCGTCAGCGTCAAGGAGACCAGGGTGGCGACACGGTCGCCGACCGAGAGGCCGAGCGGCGACTCGGGGCCGACCTCCTCGACCACGCCGACGAGCATTCCGCCCGACCCGGTCACCGGGTTCTGCATCTTGCCGCGGTCGGCGACGATGTCGAGCACCTCGCGGCGTACGGCCTCTCCATCGCCGTCGTGCGCTGCCTCCAGCTGACGGAACGAGGCGGCGTCCAGGTTGAGTCGCTCCACCCGGATCCGCACCTCGTCGGGCCACAAGGTCTTTCGGGTGTCGAGTCGGCGGGCCGCCTGCGGGAGCGGCAACGAGCCGGCCACCGGCTCGTCGAGCACTCGGTGCAGGCCTGTCGGGTCGGAAGTGGTCATCGTCGTACGCCTCCTTGCGTGCATCTCACGGCGGACCATACCAGCGGTTGATGGAAGAATTGCGGCTGATGCTTGCATTGGCCGGAGGATCTCCCGCTATGGTGGAAAGCATGACGGCAACCATCGAGCCCAAGACCCGAGACGGACAGCCATACGCCTACCAGCGCGTAGAGCTGGTCGAACCCGACTGGACCCGGTTCCCAGGCTGGGCCGACATCACCGAGGAGCAGTGGCGTGACGTGCAGTGGCAGCGCGTCAACTGCATCAAGAACGTGCGCCAGCTCCGCGCGCTGATGGGTGATCTCCTCGACGAGCGGTTCTACGCCGACCTCGAGCGCGACATGGCCGAGCGGGCGACGATGTCGATGCTGGTGCCTCCGCAGATGGTCAACACGATGGTTCCCTCGGGCGCGTCGGCAGGCGAAGAGTTCACCGCAGCGTTCTACGCCGACCCGCTCCGGCACTACATGATCCCGGTCTTCTCCGACCGCCGCACCGACTGGCCGTCCCACCCGCAGGCGAGCCGCGACTCGTTGCACGAGCACGACATGTGGGTCGCCGAGGGGCTGACCCACCGCTACCCGACCAAGGTGCTCGCCGAGCTGCTCTCGACCTGCCCGCAGTACTGCGGTCACTGCACCCGGATGGACCTGGTCGGCAACTCGACCCCGGTCATCGACAAGCTCAAGCTCACCGGCAAACCGGTCGACCGCCACGAGGCGATGCTCGAATACCTCCGCAACACACCGCAGGTACGCGACGTGGTCGTCTCGGGCGGCGACGTCGCCAACCTGCCTTGGCCGCGCCTGGAGGACTTCCTCACCAAGCTGATGGCCATCGACAACATCCGCGACATCCGGCTGGCCACCAAGGGCCTGATCGGTCTCCCCCAGCACTGGCTCCAGGAGCCGCTGCTGGAGGGGATGAACCGGGTGACCACCATCGCCCGCGAGCGCGGCGTATCGCTGGCGATCCACACCCACGCCAACCACGCCAACTCGGTCACTCCCCTGGTCGCCGAGGCGTCCAAGGCGCTGCTGGCCGCGGGGGTCCGCGACGTACGCAACCAGGGTGTGCTCCTGGCCGGCGTGAACGCCGACAGTCACAGCCTGCTCGACCTGAGCTTCCGCCTGCTCGACGGCGCGCAGATCATGCCCTACTACTTCTACATGTGCGACATGATCCCGTTCAGCGAGCACTGGCGGGTCTCGGTGGCCGACGCCCAGCGGCTGCAGCACGACATCATGGGCTACCTGCCCGGTTTCGCCACTCCCCGCATCGTGTGCGACGTGCCTTTCGTCGGCAAGCGATGGGTCCACCAGATCGCCGACTACGACACCGAGCGCGGGATCTCCTACTGGACCAAGAACTACCGCACCTCGATCGAGGCGAGCGACCCCGAGGCGCTGTCCAGGACCTATGAGTACTACGACCCGATCCACACGCTGCCCGAGTCAGGTCAGGAGTGGTGGCGCACGCACGGGGAGTGAGCGGCCGAGGCGCTCAGTGCTTCAAGGTCGGCCGGTTCTCGTAGTAGGTGTACATCGCGATCGTGGTCCGAGTGCCCACGTTGGCGACCGAACGGATCCGGCCGAGCAGCTCCTCGAGCGCCTCGGGGGTCGCCACCCGCACCTTGAGCATGTAGGACTCCGCGCCGGCGATCGACCAGCAGGCCTCCACCTCGTTGAGGTCGGCGACCCGCTCGGGGCAGTCGTCGGGCTGTGAGGGGTCGAGCGGCGTGACCGCGACGAACGCGGTCAGCGGGACTCCGATCGCGGCGTAGTTGACGGTGGCGCCGTAGCCGGTGATGAGGTCACGCTGCTCGAGCCGCTTGACGCGCTGGTGCACCGCCGAGGTCGACAGACCGGTGGCCTTGCCCAGATCCGTGTAGGACATCCGGCCGTCCTCCGCGAGAAGCTGAAGGATTTTACGGTCGGTGGCCTCTATCTCAGGGGTAGTCACGGCGACAGCGTACCGACAACAGCAATATATCCGCTGAAACGTCCAAAACCGCGATCGATATCGAAAGATTTGCGGCTCGCGGTGGACTGAGTGAGCCTCAGGAGGGCGATTCAGGAGGCCCGTCCCACGCGTCAGCGGATAATGTGCACAGCGTGGCTGAACCTCGAATGCTCCTGCTGGACACCGCGTCGCTCTACTTCCGCGCCTTCTTCGGCGTGCCTGACATCAAGGCGGATGACGGCACTCCGGTCAACGCCGTCCGCGGCCTGCTGGAGTTCATCTCCCGGCTGGTCAACGACTACTCCCCCACCGACCTGGTGTGCTGCTGGGACAACGACTGGCGCCCGCAGTGGCGGGTCGACCTGGTCCCGTCCTACAAGTCCCACCGAGTGGTCGAGGAGGTCGAGACCGCCCCCGACGTGGAAGAGGTCCCCGACCCGCTGCAGGTGCAGGTCCCGATCATCCGCGAGGTGCTCGCCGCGGCCGGGATCTGCGTCATCGGCGCCGACGGCTACGAGGCCGACGACGTGATCGGCACCCTCGCCACCGGCGCGGGGATGCCGGTCGATGTCGTCACGGGCGACCGCGACCTCTTCCAGCTGGTCGACGACGCTGCCGGCGTACGCATCCTCTACCCGACCCGTGGCGTGGGCGATCCCGACCTGGTCGACGAGAAGTGGCTGCTCGCCAAGTACGGGATCAGCGCCGCGCAGTACGCCGACTTCGCCACGATGCGCGGCGACTCCTCTGACGGCCTGCCGGGGGTGAAGGGCGTCGGAGAGAAGACGGCGGCCAAGCTGCTCGAGCAGTTCGGAGACCTGGCGGGGATCATCGCCGCCGTCGCCGACCCGACCACCTCCCTGACCAAGTCCCAGCGTCAGAAGTTCGTCGACGCGGTCGACTATCTGGCGGTCGCACCGAAGGTCGTGGCCGTGGCCCGAGACATCCCCCTGGACCGCAGCCGCACGACACTGCCCAGCACTCCGGCCGACCCGACTCGTCTGCATGAGCTGGCCGCGACGTACAACCTCAGCTCTCCCGTCGCGCGCCTGGAAGCCGCTCTCGCGCGGGTGTGACCGAGGTCGCCACGAAGCAGTTCAGAAAGTTTGTAGAAACGGCATCATCACCTGCGTACGACTCCGTCTCCTTGGCAAGACCACCAAGAAGGAGCGGACGAATGAGCGACATCAAGCACCCGACAGTGCAGCAGGACATCCAGATCTCGTGCCTCGACCCCTGGGGCCGCACGGTCGAGGTGCCGACCACCCTCGGCTACCGCGAGAGCGACCCGTACGCAGTGAGCCTGACCTTCCACTCAGGTGCCGGTGACGTCGAGTGGGTCGTGTCCCGCACCCTGATGCTGCAGGGCCTGGCTGCGCCCGCCGGTGAGGGCGACGTGAAGATCTACCCGAGCATCGACGAGGACGCCAAGGCGGTCGCCGTCTTCGACTTCAGCTCCCCGGACGGCCGGCTCATCGCGACCGCCGACTCCAGCGAGGTGCAGACGTTCCTCGGCAGGTCCTTCTCGGCCGTCCCCGTCGGCGCCGAGAGTCAGCACATGGACCTCGATGCGCTGGTCGCGGACCTGCTCGGCACCTCCTCCGACGTCGAGTAGGCACTCCGCCCGTCTGCTCTTTCGTCTTCGCACCCTCTCGTCCCGACTGTCCGGCACGAGAGGGTTCGTCGTTTTCGCTGGCCGGAAGTGTTCCCTCGCCGTTGCCGTGTCAACTGTGGTAGTGATGTGCGTCACGCGTCTCTCTCGGAGGTCACATTGCTTCCCGCTTTCCTGTCTCGCGAGCGCACGGTCGCCGGTCCCGGCTTCAACCGTTGGCTCATCCCGCCCGCCGCCCTCGCGGTCCACCTCTGCATCGGCCAGGTGTACGCCACCAGCGTCTACAAGACCGCCCTCGTCGAGCACTTCGGCACGAGCCAGACCGCGATCGGACTGATCTTCTCGATCGCGATCGTGATGCTCGGTCTCTCGGCCGCGGTGATGGGCACCTGGGTCGACCGCAACGGACCCCGCGCGGCGATGACCGCAGCCGCGATCTTCTGGGCCTCTGGATTCTTCATCGGCGCCCTCGGTATCGGCACCGGCCAGCTGTGGCTGGTCTACCTCGGCTACGGCGTCGTCGGCGGCATCGGGCTCGGGATCGGCTACATCTCCCCCGTCTCCACCCTGATCAAGTGGTTCCCGGACCGGCCCGGCCTGGCGACAGGGATGGCGATCATGGGCTTCGGTGGTGGCGCCATGATCGCCAGCCCGTTGAGCGGCCGGCTCCTGTCGCTCTACGATCCCTCCTTCACCGGTGACGGCTCCACGGTTCCCGACGGGCATGCGGTGATGATGCTCTTCCTCACCCTGGGCGCCGTCTATCTGGTCTTCATGTCCTTCGGTGCGGCGACGGTCCGAGTCCCGCCGGCGGGATGGACGCCGGCCGGCTGGGACCCGGCGAGCGTCAAGGCGAAGAAGCTGGTCACCACAGCGAGCGTGACGGCGAACAGCGCGATCAGGACCCGTTCGTTCTGGCTGGTGTGGATCGTGCTCTTCTGCAACGTCACAGCCGGCATCGGGATCCTCGAGCAGGCGGCCCCGATGATCCAGGACTTCTTCCGCATCGATGGTGTGTCCGCCGTCAGCGCCGCCGCGGCCGGAGGCTTCGTGGGGCTGCTCTCGATCGCCAACATGGCCGGCCGATTCGTGTGGTCCTCGACCTCCGACGTCATCGGCCGCAAGCCGATCTACATGATGTACCTCGGCGTCGGCCTGGTCCTCTACCTCCTGCTGGCGACCGTCGGCGACGCCTCGATGGCGCTCTTCGTGCTGCTCGCCGCGGTGATCCTGTCCTTCTACGGCGGCGGCTTCGCGACCGTGCCCGCCTACCTTCGCGACCTCTTCGGTACGTTCCAGGTCGGCGCCATCCACGGCCGCCTCCTGACCGCCTGGGCGGCAGCCGGGATCGCCGGACCACTCATCATCAACGCCTTCCTGGACGCGCAGGGTGAGCCGGGCACGCTCACCGCAGAGGCCTATCGCCCCGCGTTGCTGACCATGGTCGGCGTCCTCGCGGTCGGCTTCGTCGCCAACCTCCTGGTCCGCCAGGTCCCCGACAGGTTCCACGAACCGAAGTCCGCCGATCCCATCGAGACCGAGAGGAGCGCGGCATGAACCCCAAGGTCGCAGGCGCCTGGGCCCTGGTCGGGATCCCCCTGGTCTACGGGATCATCGAGACGCTGCGCCGTGCGGCGCAGCTCTTCACCGGCTGAGCTCTGTCGCCGGCCGCTCAGAGGCCGAGCAGGCTCGACTCGTTCGTACGCCACGCCTCCTGCGCCGCCCGGGTCACCGGGCCGTGCGGGAGGGTGCGCGTGCCCCACTCGGTGACAGCCTGCACGTCGCGCAGGCTGGAGGTGAGGAAGACCTCGGTGGCGTACTCCTCCACCTCGGCGAGTGGCTCGTCGGTCTCCTCCGCGCCGAACCACTCCAGCACCAGAGCCCGGGTGATCCCGGCCAACGGACCACTGGAGAGCGTCGGCGTCTTGAGCGCACCGTCGAGCACGTAGAAGACGTTGCTCCCGGTGCCCTCGCACAGGTCGCCGACGGTGTTGGCGAAGATCGCTTCGCTCGCCCCGTGCTTGTGGGCCTCGGCGAGCGCGATGACGTTCTCGGCGTACGACGTCGTCTTCAGGCCGGACGTCGCGCCGTGCTCGTTGCGGCGCCACGGCACGCTGACGACCTTCGTCTCGGTCGGCGTCGGCGTCGCGTCCTCGAGACCGACCACGATCGTCGGTGCCGCCTCTGCGCGTCCCGACCCGAAGGGCGCCGGCCCACCCGTGACGGTGATCCGCAGACGCCCGTACACCGTCGGGCCCGCGCCCAGCACAGCCTCGACACCCTTGGTAATGAGCGTGCGGTCGAACGCGGGCAGGCCGAGGCCGTTCGCGGATCGCTCGAGGCGGTCGAGATGGAGGGCGAGCGCGAACGGCCGGTCCTCGATCACCTTGAGCGTCTCGAAGACGCCGTCGCCGACGACCAGACCATGGTCGCGGACGGAGACCGCAGGAGCGGCCGGGTTGTCGAGAAGGTGACCATCGATCCACGCGCGCATGCAGCAACTCTAAATCGTCCCTGATCAGAGGCAGGAAAACGCGCCGGTGCGACCTTCGAGATGTCGAGCGAATGACACCGAGGTGACCCCCGATTTGTCGCCGCCACGTGGCTCCGTTAATGTTCTTCTCGTCGCCAAGGGCACGGGAAACCGGGTCCGAAGCAGCAAGCGGACGTAGCTCAGTTGGTAGAGCGCAACCTTGCCAAGGTTGAGGTCGCGAGTTCGAGCCTCGTCGTCCGCTCGGAGTAGGTCTCCACCGGAGGCATTGCCTCCAGCGGTGGGTTGGCCGAGAGGCGAGGCAACGGACTGCAAATCCGTGTACACGGGTTCAAATCCCGTACCCACCTCGAAGCACCACCCTGATGTAAACTGCAGGACACAAACTGAATAACCACGGACGATTGGCGCAGCGGTAGCGCGCTTCCTTGACACGGAAGAGGTCACTGGTTCAAACCCAGTATCGTCCACCACCGAAACCGGCCCCTGAACTGCGGAAACGCGGATCAGGGGCCGGTTCGATTCTGCGGACCCGAATGGCAGTCGACGCAGTTGCCCTGCAAAACGAGTGGTGAGTCGACTGGCGCCGCTGATGTACTGCTGTGCGACCCTGAGTCTGCAGCGTGACGGAGGTAGTAGTAGTCGTGACGGGTTACAACGCGCTCGCCGAGGTGTACGAATGGCTCATCTCGGATGCAAAGCTGGCTCCGGCCGAGTTCGCTGCGTCGTTCGATGACGTCCTCAGTCTTCTGTCGCCGAACGCTCATGTGCTCGACTGTTCGTGCGGAACCGACAGTTGGCGGTTGGCCTCGCTGGTCGCGGCATTCGGGTTGTCGCAACCGACGCCAGCGAAGCGATGGTTCGTCGGACTGCGGAATTGTCTGAGGAGTTCAGGGCGCCTGTGCGGACAGTGCGGGCGGACTGACAAGAGCTGCCTGACCATTTCGATGACGACACCTTCGACATGGTGTTCTGCGTTGGCAACTCGCTGCACCACGCTGTGGGCGCGAGCGGCAGGCTTGCTGCTCTGGGGTCGATGTCCCGGCTTCTACGCCCTGGCGGGCGCTTGGTACTCACCTCCCGCACCTGGGAACTCGTGAGGGCCAGAGGATCCCGCCTGGACATCAGTGACCGACTCGTCCGCCGGAACGGCCGCGATGCTGTCGTGATCTACCGCTGGGAGATCGCGACGAACTGGGAGGACGAGCACCACATCGAGATCGCGATCGCGCAAGTGGATACGGATGGGTCGGTCCTTGCCCGCTCGGAGCTGCTGTCGTGCTGGCCCTACCGATACGACGAACTCGAAGCCGAGTTGCACCAGGTCGGACTCCGGACGGAAACGAGCACGTTCAACCCTGAGGCCGAGAACTACATCGTGGTGGCACGCAAGGCATAGACAACGGACTCCGAGCACACCTAGGACTGCCGTCGAGCAGGCAGGGATTCAGGCGTCTTGCGTAGCTTGTCGTCTGTACGGCCAGCAGGCACATGTCTTCCCGACTACCTCGACCCCGATCTGCCACACGCCGCCATAGGGGAGCATAGTTTCGGCATGAGCGCCGACCTCTTGGACGAGATGCCCACTGAATCGCGACAGTGGCTCGTCGAGCAACTCTGCACCGAGCTCGACATCGACGCAGGTACCGCCGAGGACCTCATCCGATCCGCCGAACCACTATGGAATGCGATGGAGCGGGCCGGCGGTCTGGTCGATTCCTGGGGCGGAGGCGAGTTCTGCGCGCTACTACCGAGGGTGCTGGCGTTCGTTCGAGGTTCAGACTGAAACCGATCTGCACCCTCCGTGAGAGTCCGCTATCCTTTCCGGCGATGAGCACGCTATCCACGAAGGGACATGCCGCGTAGGCGTCCCGCTCAAGTGCGCGACCAACTGCGGCGCGCCAGGCATATGTACGGGGGCTATAGCCCGCGCCCACACTCGAGTCTCACCGGCCCTCTCAGGGCAGCGATCCGCCGTCAAGAGCGCTGGGCTGGCGAGACTGACGATCTCCTTCGCAATTGGGAACGTCTCGCCGCGCGGCGAGAGTATTGGTACTACCTCAACGAGGGATGCGGCATCCCAGAATGTTGTGGCCCAACGGCTTGGGACCGTGAGGACCTGGAGAGCATCGCTCGTCGCCTTCCGCCAAAACCAGCCAAAGAGTTCCGTGACGCCCTTCGGAAGTTCGATGAGTGCATCCTCGCCTACCGAATCGGTGAGCACGACTGGCACGACGGCTGGTGGTGGCGAGATGCATGACGGCACGGGTCCAAACATGTTGGCACCGTCATGCGAACCTGCCAGAGAATGGCGTAGTGATCGAACTCGGCCCAGGACCCAGGCACCGCTTCTACGATGCCGTCGCCCGCTGGCGCGACGACTCCAGCGATCACAACGTCGTCATCGATACTGCCGTCCAGGCCCTGGGCGACGAGCTCGGTCTGCAAGGAGGATCCGTGCAATCGGGATGCCGCTGGTCGCGTACACCATGGCCCGCAGTCGCTGCGACGGCAGTTCGCCACAGGCCTCGCCGCGCAGCCCTGCTGCGCTGACGGTGGCCGCACCAGGCTCGACCGGGGTTCAGTCGATCAGACCGGCTTCGCGCGCCATCCGGACCGCGTGGACACGGTTGTTGGCGTTGAGCTTGCGGGTGGCGCTCTTGAGGTAGGACTTCACCGTGCTCTCCACGATCCCGAGGGCCTCGGCCGCCTCCCGGTTGCTGTTCCCGAGCGCCACCTGGCGCAGGACGTCTACCTCACGGGCGGCCAGGCGTACGGCCGGAGCGAGCCGGGCCGGCGCCTCCCCCGGTGCGGCGGTGAGTCGTCGGACCATCGCCTCGAGGCGGCTGCGGACTTCGGGGTCGATCACCTGGCCGGCGAGGTCGGTGAGCTCGGCCGCCATCTCCCGGCGTTCGGCTAGGTCGTGTTTCGCGGCCTTCTCGGCCGGGGTTCGTACCGGCGCCGGTGCGGTCGCCAGCCGGGAGAGCCGGTTGCGGACCTCGTCGTCGATCAGGATCTCGCGCTCGAGGGTGCGGATCAGCGGACGCAGCGAGTCGAACCAGACGCCGCCGAGGCCGAGCCGCGAGCGGGAGGCGAGGTAGATGAGCATCCGCGGGGCCCGGTCGATCATGATCGGCAGGGCGGCGACGGTCTGGATCTGCTCCTGAGCGACGGCGGTGTCGTAGAGGTGGGTGATCCCGCGAGCGGTGTAGTAATGGTCGACGGAGCCGGGTTGCCGAGTCTGCAGGGTCTTCCCGCCCAGGCCCTCCCCGTTGACGACCCGCAGACCGCGCAGCGAGGCGCCCTTCGCGCCGTATGTCGCGGTGATGTCGATGGCCGTGCCGTCGCCGCGCACCGGACCACCGAAGGCGAGGTCCAGCCCCGACGCGGTCCGGAAGGAGGCCAGCGTCTGGGCGATCCGGGACCCGTCGTATGGCGCCTCTGGGGCGATGGCGGTGGTGCTCATGGCGTTGAGCGTAAGTGACGACCATCACAAGCAACAAGGGCCCACCCCCTCTTTCGAGGGCACTCTTCGGGGGGTATCGGTCAGGTGGTGACAGTCCCACACTCGGTTCACCAATCCGAGTAGGAGGCACGATCATGGCCCAAATCGCGGCTAACCGAGCCGAGGTCGACGGGCGCACCATGCGCCGCGTCGCGACGGCGTCACTGACCGGCACCACCATCGAGTTCTACGACTTCCTCATCTATGGGCTCGCGGCAGCCCTGGTCTTCAATGCCGTCTTCTTTCCATCGATGGGCGGCCCCGAGGGCACCCTGGCCTCGATCGCGACCTTCGGCGTCGCGTTCGTCTTCCGACCGTTGGGGGCGATCCTCTTCGGCCACTACGGCGACCGGATCGGTCGCAAGGCCACGCTGATCACCACCCTGATGATCATGGGTATCTCGACCTTCGCGATCGGCCTGCTCCCGAGCGTGGAGTCGATCGGCAAGGGAGCCGTGGTGATCCTCGTTCTGTTGCGTGCGCTGCAGGGCATCGCGCTCGGCGGCGAGTGGGCGGGCGCCGCACTCCTCACCACCGAGTACGCCGCCCGCGGCCAGCGCGGGCGCTACAGCATGTTCCCGCAGCTCGGTCCCAGCCTGGGCCTGATCCTCGCCGCCACCGCCATGCTCACCACCTTCCGCCTGATGGAGCCCGCCGCCTTCGCGGCCTGGGGCTGGCGGATCCCGTTCCTGGCCAGCGCCGTCCTCATCGCGGTCGGCCTCTGGGTCCGGCTGAAGATCGCCGAGACTCCGTCGTTCAAGAAGGTCCAGTCGGCAGGCACCCGCAGCACGCTGCCGTTCGTCGGCTGCATGCGTGACCAGTGGCGGCAGGTGCTGCTCAGTGGCGGAATCATGGCGGTCGTCTTCGGCGCCTTCTACACCGGCGCCAGCTTCATGGTCGCGCACGCGGTCGGCACCCTCGGCCTGAGCATGAGCCAGGCCCTGCTCGGCGTCATCGTCGCGGCATTCGCCATGAGCGTGACGGTCATCGCGTCCGCGTGGCTCTCCGACGTGCTCGGCCGCCGTGTGGTCCTGCTCATCGGCGCCGGCTTCGGCCTCGTCGCCGGCCCGCTGTCCTTCGCCATCATGGAGGCGGGCAGCTTCGCGAGCTTCGCTCTCGGCAACAGCCTGATGCTGTGCGTGCTTGGTCTCAACTATGGTCCGATCGCGGCGTTCCTGCCCGAGATGTTCCAGGCGAAGTACCGCTACACGGGAGCCGGTCTGGGCTACAACATCGCGGGAATCCTCGGCGGCGCCGTCCCGCTGGTCATCGCCGAGGACCTGCTGGCCAGGTGGGGCACCAACGGCATCGCGTACTTCCTCAGCGCCTTGGCTGTGCTGAGCATCGGCTGCCTGCTGGTCGCCAAGGAGACGAGCGGCGTGGAGCTCGACGCGGAGCCGGCACTCGCCTGATCCGGCACCCGCTCACCCTCTTTAGGGGGTGTGGCTGCCGCCCCGGTCTCGGTCATGCTCGCGGCATGACCGAGACCTCTTCCATCACCGCATCGTCGGCCCGTGGCGACATCGACGTTCCGCTGCTCGAGGAGACGATCGGAGCGAACTTCGAGCGCACCGTCGCCTGCCACGGAGACCGTGAGGCGCTCGTCGAGATCGCCACCGGGCGACGCTGGACCTACGCCGAGCTGGACGCCGACGTCGACGCCCTCGCGGTCGGCCTCCGCAAGGCCGGCATCGGCAAGGGCGACCGCGTCGGGATCTGGGCTCCGAACTGCGCCGAGTGGACGATGGTCCAGTTCGCCACGGCCAAGATCGGGGCGATCCTGGTCAACATCAACCCCGCCTACCGCACGCACGAGCTCGCCTACGCGCTCAACCAGTCCGGGGTGCGGCTGCTGATCAGCGCGACGGCGTTCAAGACCAGCGACTACGTCTCGCTCGTCGGTGAGGTGGAGGGCGACTGCGGCGCACTGGAGCAGACGATCTTCCTGGGTACGCCGCAGTGGGATGCGCTGCTGGCTGCCGGCCGTGGCGAGCGGCTGGCCGACCACGTCGACTACGCGCTCGACCCCAACGACGCGATCAACATCCAGTACACGTCGGGGACCACGGGCTTCCCGAAGGGCGCGACGCTGTCGCACCGCAACATCTTGAACAACGGCTTCTTCGTCACCGAGGCGATCCACTTCACCGAGCAGGACCGGCTCTGCATCCCGGTGCCCTTCTACCACTGCTTCGGCATGGTGATGGCGAACCTCGGCTGCACGACCCACGGCGCGACGATGGTGATCCCGGGCCCCGGCTTCGACCCGGCCACGACGCTGCAGACCGTGCAGGACGAGAGGTGCACGGCGCTGTACGGGGTGCCGACGATGTTCATCGCGATGCAGGACGATCCTGGCTTCGCGACCTACGACCTGTCCACGCTGCGTACGGGGATCATGGCCGGCGCGCTGTGCCCGGTCGAGGTCATGAAACGGTGCGTCAGCGAGATGCACATGAGCGAGGTCGCGATCGCGTACGGCATGACCGAGACCTCCCCCGTCTCCTGCCAGACCCGCACCGACGACGACCTCGAGCGGCGCACCGAGACCATCGGCCGGGCCGCCCCGCACGTCGAGATCAAGATCGTCGACCCGGTCACCGGCGAGGTGGTCCCCCGCGGTGCGGCGGGCGAGTTCTGCACCCGCGGCTACTCGGTGATGCTCGGCTACTGGGACGATGAGACGAAGACCGCCGACGCGATCGACACCGACGGCTGGATGCACACCGGCGACCTGGCGGTCATGCGCGAGGACGGCTACTGCGTGGTCGTGGGCCGGATCAAGGACATGGTCATCCGTGGCGGGGAGAACATCTACCCCCGCGAGATCGAGGAGTTCCTCTTCACCCACCCCGACATCGCCGAGGCCCAGGTCGTGGGCGTCCCCGACGAGAAGTACGGCGAGGAGCTCTGCGCCTGGATCCGGATGCGGCCCGGCGCCGAGCCGCTGGATGCCGAGGCCGTCCGTGCCTTCGCCAGCGGCAAGCTCGCCCACTACAAGACACCGCGCTACGTGCTGGTCGTCGAGGAGTTCCCGATGACGGTGACCGGCAAGGTCCGCAAGATCGACATGCGCGAGCAGAGCGTCGCCCTGCTCGGCCTCTGATGAGCTACTGGCACAGGACCGGCCCGCGCACCTTCACTCCGACCGAGCACGTCGGCGGCGCCTGGGACCTCAAGACTCAGCACATCGCCACTCTGCTCGGCGTGCTCGCGCACGAGATCGAACGCGACCGGGACAACCGCCGCGACGACGGCCTGCGGATCAGCCGGCTCAGCTACGACATCCTCGGAACCATCCCGCTCGAGCCGGTCGACGTAGAGGTCACCGTGCTTCGTGGCGGCCGCACGATCGAGCTCGTCGAGGCCCGAGCCAGCCACGCCGGCCGGCCTGTCGTGCTCCTCCGCGCCTGGCTGACCGCCGACTACCCGACTGCTGACCTCGAGGGCACCCACCACGTCACGATGCCCGCACCGGACCAGGTGCCGGCCTGGGACATGACGGCGGTGTGGGGCGGGGGCTTCATCGCCTCGGTCGAGGTGCGTCGTCGTGACCTCGGCCCGGGTCGGGCGCAAGCCTGGGTGCGTACGCCTCACCGCCTGGTCGCAGACGAGGGAGTGAGCCGGCTGGCGCAGGTCGCAGGACTGCTCGACATCACCAACGGTGTAGCCGTCCGGGTCGCCCCGGAGGACGTCAGCTTCCCCAACCTCGACCTGACCGCGCACCTGTTCCGTACGCCGGGCACGGGCTGGTTGGGGCTCGACACGACCGTCTCGTTCGGCCAGGCGGGCGCCGGCGTGACCACGTCCGTGCTCCACGACGAGCACGGTGCCTTCGGCATCAGTACGCAGTGCCTGACCGTTCGCCCCTGACGGCTTCTCGAATCGCGCCCGAAGGTGACTCGGTGAAGTGCCAGTACGCCGCAATGACGGCCGCCGCAGCGACCGAACCGAGCCACCCGAGTGTCAGGTCGCCGATCGTGTCGCGGTAGGCCCACTGGAGCTCAGAGGACGTGGTGACGAACGAGAAGTACTCGAACACCTCCCAGGCCAGCGCAATCGTCATCCCGACTGCTACCGCGCGCTCGAGCACCTGTCCGAAGGTGCCGCGGTGAAGGGTGAGCAGGACCGCAGCTGCGCTGAGCTGACCGGTGGCGAAGAAGTGGCTGGCGTCGTCGAACCACACGATGGCGTCGTAGAGGTCCAGGCGGTTGCCGAGGATGTCGTTGAAACAGACCAACGTGATGAGCAGGTCCGCGGTCCAGGGATACGCCCCCTGATGGCGACGCGCCAGCCAGACGAGAGGGATCGCGAACGCGAGCAGTGGATAGGTGACTGCCCTGGCGATCGGAGCCTTTCCCTCCAGATTGCCCCACGTCGGATCGAGTCCGACACGGACGATGGACAGCAGGAGCAGCACTTTGGCGGCGACATCCAGCAGCACGACCACTTCGCTCGTCGTCCAGCTGGACCGTCGGCGGCCGAGCGCTTCGTTCGTCACATCTCGATGGTTTCGCCACAGCGATGGCGACAGCAAGGTCACTGGTCCCGCGCCACAGTGACGTCAGCCCTTGATCGTGTCGCGGACGACTCCACCTCACCGCTGGCTGCGGGGGAAGAAGTCCTCGTAGCGGTGCTCCCCCGCCGGCCGCTGGTCGACGACCTCCTGCTCGCGGGCACGGAGCTCGACGCGCCGGATCTTGCCCGAGATCGTCTTCGGCAGGTCGAAGAACTCCAGGCGCCGCACCCGCAGGTAGGGCGGTAGGTGGTCGCGGGCGAACTCGAGGATGGCCCGGGCGGTCTCGGCGGTCGGCTCGTGGCCGGCGGTGAGCGAGACGTACGCCTTGGGAACGGCGAGCCGCACCGGGTCCGGTGCCGGGACGACCGCCGCCTCGGCCACTGCGGGGTGCTCGATCAGGACCGACTCCAGCTCGAAGGGCGAGACCTTGTAGTCGGAGGCCTTGAAGACGTCGTCGGTGCGGCCGACGTAGGTGATGTAGCCGCCGTCGTCGCGGCTGGCGACGTCACCGGTGTGGAAGAAGCCGCCGCGCATGGCGTCGGCGGTGCGCTTCTCGTCGTCGCGGTAGGTGGTCATCAGCGTGGCGGGTCGTGCGGAGAGGTCGGGGCCCAGATCGAGGCAGAGCTCGCCCTCCCCCGGTCCTTCGATCACGGTCCCCTCGACCGGGTCGACCAGCACGACCGGGACGCCCGGCAGCGGCCGCCCCATCGAGCCGGGTCGGACCGGCTGGCCTGGGCTGTTGGCGATCGTCGCGGTCATCTCGGTCTGTCCGAAGCCGTCCCGGATGGTCAGGCCCCACGCCTGACGGATCTGGCTGATCACCTCGGGGTTGAGCGGCTCCCCTGCGCTGATCGCCTCGCGCAACGACCCGCAGCCGCCGCTGAGGTCGGCCTGGATGAGCATCCGCCACACCGTCGGCGGGGCGCACATGCTGGTCACCTGCTCTTCACGGATCCGCTGCAGCAGCGTGGCTGCGTCGAAGCGCGCGTAGTTGAGGACGAAGACGGTCGCTCCGGCGAGCCAGGGCGCGAAGAAGTTCGACCACGCGTGCTTGGCCCAGCCGGGGCTGGAGATGTTCATGTGCACGTCGCCGGGGCGCAGGCCCAGCCAGTACATCGTCGACAGGTGTCCCACCGGATAGGTGTAGTGGGTGTGCTCGACCAGCTTCGGGCGGCTGGTGGTGCCGCTGGTGAAGTAGAGGAGCAGGGCGTCGCTCGTGGCGTTGCCGGGGTGGTCGAGGGGCTCTTGGCTCTCGGCCGCCGCGGCGGCGTACCCGTTCCAGCCCTCCTGCTCCCCCACGCAGATCCGGACGTAGTCGCCGGGGACGCCGTCGAACTTGCCCGTGTCCTCGGCGTTGCAGACCACCGCCTTCGCCCGGCCGCGGGCGAGCCGGTCCACCAGCTCGGCGGTGCCGACCGCCGTCGTCGTCGGCATCAGGACCGCGCCCACCTTCATCGCCGCGAGCATCGTCTCCCACAGCTCGACCTGGTTGCCCAGCATCACGATCACGCTGTCGCCGCGGCCGACGCCGAGACGCCCGAGGTAGCGCGCGACCGCGTCCGAGCGCCGGGCCAGCTCGTCGAAGGAGTACGCGGCTCGCGACCCGTCGGCCTCGGAGATCACCAGCCCCGGAGCGTCGTTGCCCCGG
The DNA here is from genome assembly GCF_040613495.1 of Nocardioides sp. NPDC006273. Lineage (NCBI taxonomy): Bacteria > Bacillati > Actinomycetota > Actinomycetes > Propionibacteriales > Nocardioidaceae > Nocardioides > Nocardioides sp. NPDC006273. The sequence continues at coordinate 22,833 of NZ_JBEXSD010000020.1, forward strand.
GCCATCGGGTCGAACCAGTCGTGGGCGAAGTTGAAGCTCGCCCCGACATCGGGCCAGCGGAAGGTGTCGAGGGCCTCGGTGTAGTCGAGACGCTGGGCGATCAGCGTGTCCCGGGCGGCGAGCAGGGCGTCGGTCGAGGTCGATCGAGTCATGGCGGACATCATCGTCGCGGCCTCGACCTCGACATACCCCCGGAAGAGGGGGCTACTGCGTCAGCCCGCCGACGATGACCGTGGGCTCGATGTCGACCGGGAAGCTCACGCTGTTGGCGATGAAGCAGTCCAGGTGGGCCTGGTGATGCGCCGACGTCGCGGCCTCGATCATCCCCGCGTCCGCGACGGTGACGACCGGGCGCAGCACAGCCTGGATGAACCGGCCGCCGCTCCCCTGTGTCTCCATCCTGGCGGTCGCCGCGTCGTGGTAGTCGAGGACGACCACGCCGACCCGCACCGCCTGATGCAGGTAGGACAGCATGTGGCACTGCGCCAGCGCTGTCAGCAGCAGCTGCTCCGGGTTGTGCCGGCCGGCGTCTCCGCGGAAGGTCCGGTCGGCGGAGCCGAGGATGTCGGGGAGTCCCTCGATGCGTACGACGTGGTCTCGGCTGTAGTCGCGATAGCCGCTCGTTCCGGTGCCACGGTTGCCCGTCCACTCCACCGAGACCGCGTACTCGTGGATCATTGCCATGCCTACACGCTAGCGCCGGTCTGGGCGGTGTATGTGCGGCGTCCGACCCGGTTACCGCTCGCTGGGACAGGTAACGACCGCGATGCAGGAGATGCGATGACCCATCCGACACCGGCTCGAGGAGACAGCACGCCGGCGACCGTCACCGAACCCGCAGGACGTACCGGGCCGGGCTGGTGGCGGTCCGCCGTCGTCTACCAGGTCTATCCGCGCAGCTTCGCCGACGCGAACGGCGACGGCGTGGGCGATCTGCGCGGGATCAGGGAGCGCCTCGACCACCTCGAGTGGCTCGGTGTCGACGTCCTCTGGATCTCCCCCGTCTACCCCTCGCCGATGGCCGACAACGGCTACGACGTCAGCGACTACCACGACGTCGACCCGACCTACGGCACGCTCGCGGAGCTCGACGAGCTGATCGCCGAGCTCCACCGCCGCGGGATGAAGCTGGTGATGGACCTCGTCGCGAACCACACCTCCGACGAGCATCCCTGGTTCGTGGAGTCGAGCTCGAGCCCCGAGAGCGCCAAGCGCGACTGGTACTGGTGGCGCGACGAGCCCAACAACTGGGGGTCGTTCTTCTCCGGCCCGGCGTGGACCTACTGCGAGGGCAGGGCCGCGTACTACATGCACCTGTTCACCAAGAAGCAGCCGGACCTGAACTGGGAGAACCCCGAGGTGAGGCAGGCGGTCTACGAGGTCATGCGGTGGTGGCTGGACCGCGGTGTCGACGGCTTCCGCATGGACGTGGTGAACCTGATCTCCAAGGACCCCGCGCTGCCGGACGCGCCGGTCATGCCCGGGCAGCGCTACGGCAACATGCGCCAGTCGGTGATCGACGGGCCGCGCGTGCACGAGTTCCTCGCCGAGATGCACCGAGAGGTCTTCGATCGGTACGACCGCGACCTGCTGCTCGTCGGGGAGACGGGTGAGACGACTGTCGAGGAAGGCCGGAAGTACACCGACCCGGCACGCCGTGAGCTCGACATGGTCCTGCACTACGAGCATGTCGAGATCGACCACGGCGCCTTCAAGTGGGACGTACGCCCCTTCGACCTCGGTCGTCTGCGTGATCGGCTCGCGGCCTGGCAGGAGGGCCTGGCGGACGTGGGCTGGAACAGCCTCTACTGGGACAACCACGACCAGCCTAGGATCGTGTCGCGATACGGCGACGACGGCCGCTGGCGAACCGAGTCGGCCAAGCTGCTCGCGACGGTCCTGCACCTGCAGCGGGGCACGCCGTTCGTCTACCAGGGCGACGAGATCGGCATGACGAACTACCCGTTCGCCTCCATCGACCAGTTCGACGACGTGGAGGCGGTGAACTACTACCACGAAGCGGTCGCCGCGGGCCTGGAGCCCGCGGATGTGATGGCGTCGCTACGGGCGATGAGCCGCGACAACGGGCGTACGCCGATGCAGTGGGACGACTCCCCCGGGGCCGGTTTCACCACCGGCACGCCGTGGCTCGCGGTCAACCCGAACCACACCGAGATCAACGTCGCAGCTCAGATCGACGACCCGGACTCGGTGCTCTCGCACTACCGGCGGCTGATCCGGTTGCGGCACGAGGATCCGATCGTCGCCGACGGCGACTTCACCCTGCTGAGCGACAGCCATCCGCAGGTCTTCGCCTTCCGCCGTCGTCACGAGAGCGGTCAGCTGGTCGTGCTCGCGAACTTCAGCGGAGCCGAGGCAGACCTGGGTGGGCTCGCCGAGGAGTGCCGCGGTGAGCTCGTGATCGGGAGGGGTGGCGGCCCGGTGCTCTCGCCGTGGGAGGCACGGGTCTACCGGCGCTGATCCTGAGGCGGCCACGCACACGAGCCCGGGCCCACCGGCCCGGGCTCTGCCTCATTCGTCGCTGAGCAGCCAGGCCGCGGTGTCCGGCGGAAGCTCGGAGGCGAGCGGCTCACCGCTGCAGATGAGGACGTCACCACGCGGCAGCGGCGTGGGCGTCGCGCCGCAGTTGATGACGACGGTCAACCGGCCGCGTCGGAACGCGATGACGTCCTTGGGTACATCGAGGAACTTCACCTCCTTGTCACCGTGGGCGTAGCGGCGACGGGCCGCGAGCGCCGACCGGTAGAACTCCAGGGTCGACCCGGGCCGTCCGGTCTGAGCCGCCACGGTCAGGTCCGCCCACTGGTACGGCTGGGGCAGCCAGGGCTGTCCGTCGCCGGGCCCGAAGCCGAAAGGCGGAGCCTCACCGCTCCACGGCAACGGCACCCGGCAGCCGTCGCGGCCGTTCCCTCCCTCGGCCCATGGATCCAGCTGGTGCTCCGGGGGCAGCTGAACGTGCGGCAGCCCGAGCTCCTCGCCCTGATAGAGGTACGCCGCTCCGGGCAGTGCCAGCATCATCAGTGTCGCCGCCCGGGCTCGGGCGAGCGCCTGCGCACCGTCGCCGTAGCGCGTCCGGTGTCGCATCGCATCGTGGTTGGAGAGAACCCACGTGGGCCAGGCACGTGACGGGTTCAGCGCCTCCAGCGTGGACACGATCGCGTCGGTGAACTCGCGCGCCGACCAATGTGACTGCAGCCATCGGAAGTTGAACGCCTGCTCGAACTCGTCGGCGCGCAGGTAGCCACGCAGGTCGCCCGGTGCCCGGGTCCACGCCTCGGCGATCAGCATGCGCTCACCGGGGTAGGACGAGACGACCTTGTGCCAGTCCCGGTAGATCTCATGGACGTCTGGATGGTCCCACATCGGATCGTCGTCGACGCCGATCTCGTACATGACCGCTGGGTCGGAGTTGGGCTCTCCGCCCTCCGGGACGCGTTGGTCGCGCAGGGCCTTGACCAGGCCGTGGGCGACGTCGACGCGGAACCCGTCGACGCCTCGGTCCAGCCACCACCTCAGCACCGAACGGAACTCCTCGATCACCTCGGGGTGGCGCCAGTTCAGGTCGGGCTCCTCGCGGTCGAACATGTGCAGATACCACTGCCCGTCGCTGACCCGCGTCCACGCCGGCTGGCCGAAGACGGATCTCCAGTTGGTCGGCGGCTCGTCGCCGTTGGGCCCGCGGCCGTCGCGGAACAGGTAGCGATCACGCTCGGGGGATCCGGGGCCGGCAGCGAGGGCATCGATGAACCATGGGTGGCTCGATGAGGTGTGGTTGGGGATCAGGTCGATGATCACCTTCAGACCGAGCTCGTGCGCCTCCTTGAGCAGGGCTTCGGCGTCCTCGAGCGTTCCGAAGACGGGGTCCACGTCGCGGGCGTCGGAGACGTCGTATCCGTAGTCGTACTGCGGCGAGGGATAGAACGGGGAGAGCCAGATCGCGTCGACGCCGAGATCGGCCAGATAGTCCAGCCGCGAGGTGATGCCGGCGAGATCGCCGGTGCCGTCCCCGTCTGCATCGGCGAACGAACGTGGATAGATCTGGTAGGTCACGGCCTCACGCCACCACGGGGAATTCACGAGGGCTCGGTAACCCGATGCCCGTCGGGTCATGCCACCCAGGACCTTCGCCCGCCCTGTGTCCGCCCGACCGCCCGACCGACCGCCCGTCCGATCGTCCTCAGCGGTCGTGGTCGGCCGGGTGCAGCTGGGTCCCGGTGACACCGCAGTGCGCACAGGTCTCGATGTGCACCCGGTCCTCCTCGGGACCGGCCTCGGGCGCAGCGGTGAGCGGCCGACGTACGAACACCGCTGCGAGCGCCGCGCCGAGGATCAGGAGACCGGCGTTGATGAGCATCGCCGCGCCATAGCCGTCGTCGAAGGTCTGCGGGTTCGTGTAGTCGTCGCCGGCGATCCCGACCGCCGCTGGGACGACTGCGACGGCCAGCAGCCCGGCGGTCCGGGCCACCGCGTTGTTGACGCCCGAGGCGATGCCGACGTGCCGGTCGTCAGCGGCGTCGAGCACAGTGGCGGTCAACGGCGAGACCAGCAGCGTGAGCCCGACGGCGAACAGCAGGACCGGAGCCAGCACGTCGAGGACGTACGACGCCTGGGGGCCGATCCGCCCCATCCAGAGTGCGCCGCCGGCGGCCAGCAGCGGCCCGAGTGTCATCGGCAGGCGCGGACCGATGCGTTGCGCCAGCGCGCCCGCACGGGCCGAGAAGAGCAGCATCACCACGGTCACCGGCAGCAGCGCCGAGCCGGCCGCGAGGGGCGACCAGCCGCTGACGACCTGGAGCTGGAGGACCAGCAGCACGAAGATCACGCCGAGTGGTGCGTACACGAGCAGCGTGACGGCGTTGGCCGCGCTGAACTGGGGGTTGCGGAACAGCCCGAGCGGGACCAGCGGATGGGCCGAACGGGCTTCGACGACCACGAAGGTGATCAGAGCGGCGACTCCGGCGGCGACGGTCACCGCCACGGAGCCGACGAAGCCGACCTCGCCCGCCCGAGTCAGGCCGAAGGTGAGAGCGCCGAGTCCGGTCGCGGCGAGCACCGTGCCGGTGAGGTCGAGTCGGCCAGCGGCGTCAGGGTCCCGGCTCTCCGGGACGTGGCGCACGGCGACGATGACGATGAGAACGGCGACGGGGACGTTGATGAGGAAGACCAGCCGCCAGTTGATCTCCACCAGCCAGCCGCCGACGAGCGGGCCGATCGCGGCGGCGATGCCGCTGAGACCGGACCAGGCGCCCACGGCAGCGGACCGGTCCTCGCCGTGGAACGAGGCGGCGATGATCGCCAGGCTTCCCGGTGTCAGCAGGGCGCCTCCGACTCCCTGCAGCCCGCGCGCGGCGATCAGCACCTGGATGTCGGGAGCCAGCCCGCACAGCAACGACGCGACAGCGAACCACGCCACGCCGATGAGGAAGATCCGCCGCCGGCCGAAGCGGTCACCGAGGGAACCACCGAGGAGGATCAGCGCCGCGAGGCTCAGCGTGTAGGCGTTGACCGTCCACTGCAGACCCGAGAACCCCGCGTCGAGGTCCTCCCCGATCCGGCCGAGGGCGACGTTGACGACCGTCGAGTCGAGCATCGCCAGCCCGGAACCCAGCACCGTCGTCGCCAGCACCCACCGGCCGCGGGCCGTGCCCAACCGGAGGACGGCGCTGTCGGTCTCTGTCACCCGCTCAGTCTAGTGACGGCCCCGCCCTACCCGGGTTGATCGGAACCGTCCGCCACCCACGTACGCAGCCCGGGGCCGTGCTGGTCGAGGGTGGGTGGCGCGGCGTGATCGATGGGAGTCACCTCCGCCCCGTCGGTGAAGAACCGCAGCGGCGGTCCGGGGAGGGTGAGGTGACCGAGGGTGGCGTGGTCGACGTCGATCAGCAGGCCCTGGCTGGCCGTCTGCTCCCAGGCGTAGACCTCGTCCAGAGAGCGCACCTTGCCGGCCGGGACGCCGGCCTCGGCGAGCTTGGCGAGCAGCTCTTCGGCAGGCCACGGCGCGAAGAGCGTCTCGACGAGCTCGACGACCTGCTCCCGGTTGGCGGCGCGCTCGGGGTTGGTCGCCATTCCCTCGCGGTCCGGTGAGATGTCGAAGGCGGTGCAGAACCGCCGCCACAGCCCCTCGCTCCCGACCGCGATCTGCACGGTGCCGTCGGCGCAGCGGAACAGGCCGTACGGCGAGATGCTCGGGTGATGGTTGCCCTGCGAGCGGCCGACCTCGCCGGCGACGGTCCAGCGAGTGCCCTGGAAACCGTGGACACCGACGACCGCGGAGAGCAGCGAGGTGCGTACGACGGTCCCGCGGCCGGTGCGCTCGCGCTCGTGCAGAGCCGCGAGCACGCCGTAGGCGCCGTACATCCCGGCCAGCAGGTCGGCGATCGGCGTACCGACCCGCTGGGGGTCGTCGGGGCCCGAGCCGGTGAGGGACATCAGGCCGGCCTCGCCCTGGGCGATCTGGTCGTAGCCGGACCGCCCTCCCTCGGGGCCGTCGTGGCCGAACCCGGTGATCGAGAGCACGACGAGGCGAGGGTTGCGAGCCTGGAGGTCGTCGACGCCGAGCCCGAGCCGCTCCAGCACGCCGGTGCGGAAGTTCTCGATGAGCACGTCGGCCCGGTCGGCCAGGCGCAGCAGCACCTCCTTGTCGTCGGGGTCCTTGAGGTCGAGCGTGATCGACTCCTTGTTGCGGTTGGCCGAGAGGAAGTACGTCGCCTCCCGCTGCCCCTCCTCCCCCACGAACGGCGGGCCCCAGCCCCGAGTGTCGTCGCCGTGGCCAGGTGCCTCCACCTTGATGACGCGAGCACCGAGGTCGCCCATCATCATCGCGGCGTGCGGCCCGGCCAGAGCACGGGAGAGGTCGAGGACGACGATGTCGTCGAGTTGTCCACGCATCTGCGTCACCAGCCCGGGAGGACCAGGGCGGTCCAGACCAGGAGGGGGCCGACGAGCACCACGATGACGCTGTAGCCGAGGATCTGCTTGTAATAGCGCTCCTCTGTGATGCTCTCGGGCCGGTTGGCCAGCATCAGCGCGCCGTTGGTGGAGAACGGGCTCACATCGACGATCGTCGAGGAGATCGCCAGCGCGGAGATGAACAGGGCTGCCGAGATCCCGCCCTCGGCGATCAGCGGCACCGAGATCGGGATGATGATCGGAAGCAGCGCCGTCGAGGAGGCGAACGCGGAGACCACGCCGCCGACGTAGCAGAGGACGAGCGCGCCGATGGCCACGGCGCCCAGGTCTGCGGCCCAGTTGCCCACGAACTCCGGCGATCCGGCGGTGTTGAGGATCGTGGCGTACGTTGAGACACCGGCGACCAGCAGGACGGTCGGCCAGGCGATCTGGCGGATCGCGTCCTTGTGCTGGCTCGGGGAGAGAGCCGCCAGGACGGTAGCGGCCGTGATCGAGGCGAAGCCGATGTTCTTGTCGAAGAACAGCGCGATGGCGGCGACGATGACGAAGGCGGTCAGGGTCAGGACCTGCTCGGTGCGGATGCCGGGCTTGGTCCCGGTCGGGGCGACGGTGCCGTAGCCGCGGGCGGGGACGGTGACGCCACCCTCGTTCAGGCTCTCGGGTACGCCGGCGGCGGCGCCGGCCGCCTCGTCGGGGTCGAGCCGCATGCTCATCAGCGCCCGTCCGCCGAGGGCGAAGAACAGGATCGTGGCCATGATCAGATTGACCACGAGGCTGGTCACGAAGACCGTCATCTCGCTGGCCGGCAGGCCGTTCTCGACCATGACCGAGTTGGTGATCGTGCCGTAGATGCTGATCGGCGAGAAGCCACCACCTTGGGCGCCGTGCACGACGAACATGCCCATCATCAGCGGGTTGATCTTGTAGCGGCCGGCGAACCCGAGCGCCACCGGCCCGATGATCGCGCAGGCCGCCGGGCTCGCGGCACCCATCGCGGTCAGCAGGGCGGTTACACCGAACATCACCCATGGGATGAGCGCGACCCGGCCTCCCACCGCCCGGACCGCACTGCTGACGATCAGGTCGACCGTGCCGTTGTTCCTCGCGATCGCGAACAGATAGGTGACACCTATGAGCGTCAGGATCAGGTCAGCGCTGACGCCGGCCAGGATCTCCTTCTCGGAGAGGTCCAGCGCGAACATCCCGACCAGCCAGGCCGCGACGTAGGCGAGAGCTCCCATGTTGATCGGCAGCAGCGTGCCGGCCACGAACAAGGCGACCAACGCGATGATCGCCACCCATTCCGGTCCCATCCGACTTCCCTTCTGTTGGCCCCCGAACGACACCGCAGGTTGTGATTCGGATCACAGGCGGATCAGTGGCCTAGCCAATAGGACAATCACGAGAACGTCAATACCCTGTAGCCATGAGTGAGTCCGCGCGCTTTCCACGTCCGCTGCAGCGAACCCGTCTCTATGAGCAGGTCGCGGAGCAGATCACCGCCTGGATCTCGGAGAACGACCTGAAGGCCGGCGACCGGCTTCCGCCGGAGAGACAGCTCGCCACCAGCCTCGGCGTCAGCCGCGCGACACTCAGCCAAGCCCTCGTCGCCCTCGAGGTGATCGGTGTCGTCGCGGTGCGGCACGGCGACGGGACGGTCCTGACCGACAAGCCTCGGGCCGAGCGCATCACCGACGCCATCCGGGCCCACGCGGAGCGGATCCCCGACGTCATCGAGGCGCGGGACGCGCTCGAGACCAAGCTCGCCGCCCTGGCGGCGCAGCGGCGTACGCAGGAGGACCTCGACCGGATCGACGCGGCTCTACGGGCGATGGCGGACGACGTCGACGGCGGCGGTCGCGGCGTTCAAGGTGATGAGCTCTTCCATCGCGCGGTCACCGAGGCCGCCCACTCCCCTCTGCTCGAGCAGATGATGTCGGAGATCAGCGAGCTGATCCGCGAGACGCGGATCGAGTCGCTCTCCCAGCCCGATCGCCCCCGGACATCGCTCGCCGGCCACCAGAGGATCGCCGACGCGATCGCCTCGGGTGACGCCGAAGCCGCCGCGGCCGCCATGCACGGGCACGTCATGATGGTCAGCGACGTCGCACTGCTTCGAGACTGATGAGCGAGCGCAAGCGAACGGCAGTGCGGCATGACATGGCTTGACCAGCTCGTGGTGCTCGCCGCGGGCCTCGGGGCGGGCATCCTCACCTCCACGGTGGGGGTCGCATCGCTCCTCAGTTTTCCCGTGCTGGTCGCGGTGGGCCTGCCGCCGGTCGTGGCCAACACCTCCAACACGGTCGGGATGACGCCGGCCGGGCTCAGCGGCTCGTTCGGCTACCGGCGAGAGCTGGCCGAGCATCCGCGCGTGACCGCTGCCGTGCTGATCACCGCGGGCTGCGGCAGCGTCGCCGGATCGCTGCTTCTGCTGTGGTTGCCGGGATCGGTCTTCGAGGCGGTCGTGCCGTGGCTGATCCTCGGCACCTGCGTACTCGTCGGGGTGCAGCCTCGGCTGAGCCGGTTCCTGCGGCAGCACGCCACCGACACCGAGCCGCGGGTGCGGGTCTCCGGGGCCACCGCGGTGTTCGCCACGCTGACCGGCGCCTACGGCGGCTACTTCGGCGCCGGCTCCGGGGTGATGATGATGGCCGTGCTCGGGTTCGGGACGGACCTGGAGTTCCGCACCGTCAACGCGCTCAAGACGTTCGCGGTGATGGCCTCGAACGTGGTCGCGACCGTCATCTTCGTGGCGATCGCAGACCTCGACTGGCTGGCAGTCGGCCTGCTCGCCGCCGGGTCGGTCGTGGGTGGGTACGTCGGGGCGCGCATCGGTCGCCGCCTCCCGGCCACCGTGCTGCGCTCGCTGATCGTCATCGTCGGGATCGGCGCGGCGACGTTCATGCTGGTGCGCTGATCCGCGGCAGTCCCGGTCGGGTCAGAACGGCGGCCTACCGGTCCCTGAGACCCGGAACCGCCCCCAGGGGTCGATGTCGGAGAGCCGTCCTTCGGCGTCGCCGTGGGCGGTGCGGACGGTGACGGTCTGGCCGTTGCGCACGCCTTCGAGGGCTGTGCCGACCCGGCCGTACCAGTGGTAGCGGCCGTCGATCGGCTGGAAGGCGCCGCGGAGGGCGACGTCGACCTCCCAGGCGCCGTGCTCGGACTCGAGGCTGGCCTGGCCGTCGTAGAGGTGCTGGGGCTCGTGCGTGCTCATGAGCGGCCCTTTCGGAGCGGGGTGACGATCTCGGGCTGGTCCAGGGCGCTCAGGTCGACGCCGTACTCGGCGGTGGTTCCCGCCAGCGCGTGCCAGACGAGCTCGCTGAGATAGCGGGTGAACGCGGCGCGGGACATGGTGCGTCGCTCGAGCCACCACTGGCCCGCGAACTCGCCGATCCCGACGAAGCTGTGTGCCCACGGCTCGGCGCCGGCGGCATCGACGCCGAGGCGGCCGAAGGTGTCGACGAGCAGGCGCGTGAAGGTCGCGGCGATGAGCTGCTTGCCGTCGGCGAGCGGGTCGGTGCCGCCGGTGTGCTGACGCACCAGGAGCAGGTAGACGTTGGGGTGCTCGGCGATTGTCTCGACGTACGCAGCGACCCCGGCCTCGACCCGCCGGCGGGTCGGCGCGGGAGCGAGCACGGCCTCGACCACGGCGTCGAGGATCTGCCGCGCCGCCCACATCCCGACCGCGCCGTGCAGCTCGGCCTTGTCGGCGAAGTAGCGGTAGAGCACCGGCTTGCTGACCCCGGCCTCGGTGGCGATGTCCGCGATCGAGACCTCGGCGCCTGCGGAGTCGACGGCGCGTACGGCGGCGGCGACCAGCTCCGCCCGTCTCGTCTCGCGGTGGGTGTCCCAACGTGAGGACCGGCCGTCGTCCTTGACCTTCCGTGTCATGTCCTGCACTCTAGCAACTACCCGTAACTCTGGGTAACACGTATTTGGATGCGCAGCGTCGAGCTGCTCAGTGGGGAGAAGAATGACCATCGCCGACCCGACCGCCGACCGGCTCCTGCGTTCCACGGCGCGCCAGTCCTACGACCCGGAGGTCGACCTCGACTGGGAGGCCGCGCCCGTCGCCGGACTGTGGTGGATGCAGCCCGAGCGCGTCTCGCTCTACGGCACCCCGACCTGGGACCGGCTCAGCCCCGAGCAGCAGATCGAGCTCTCCAGGCACGAGGTCGCCAGCATCATGAGCGTCGGGCTGTGGTTCGAGGTGCTGCTGATGCAGCTGCTGCTTCGTGAGGTCTACGGGGCGGATCCGCGCACGGCCCGGACCCAGTACGCGTTGACCGAGATCGGCGACGAGACCCGCCACTCGGTGATGTTCGGCCGCGCGATCGCGGCGATGGAAGCACCGGCGTACGGTCCTCGCCCTGCCGTCCTGCGCATCGGGAAGTTCGCACCGCTGCTGCACGGACCCAGCGTCTTCTCCGCGACCCTGGTCGGCGAGGAGCCGCTCGACCGGTGGCAGCGCGAGCTGATGAAGGACGAGCGCTGCCAGCCGCTGACCCGGATGGCCTCCCGCATCCACGTCACCGAGGAGGCCCGCCACGTCACCTTCGCCCGCGAGGAGCTCGCCGCGGCGATGTCGCAGAAGATCGGGCGTACGCAGCTCCGGCTGCATCAGAACCTCACTGCCCGAGCCGCCTATGTGATGGCGCGCTCACTGGTCCATCCGGACTGCTACGCGGCCATCGGGCTCGACCCGATGGAGGCCCGCCGCGAGGCGCTCGGCAACGAGCACTACCGCGCCACCCTGGCCTGGATGGGCGAGAAGATGATGCCCTACCTCACCGAGCACGGGATGGTCTCGGAGAAGGACCGCAAGATCTGGCGGGCCTCGTTCCTGGTGCCGCGCGACTGACGGGACTCCTCAGAGCACGGCGAGACGGTCGACGATCAGGTCGACCCTCTGCTCGGCCCGGCTAACGGGGATCAAGTTGTCCTAGATGATTGATGCACGGGGCGATCGGCACTCTCTAACGAACGAAAATTCGTTCGCTCGCCGCCTCCTCTCGGAGAGATGGGTCCTGGCGCTGAAAGAGTTGCTTCTTTCACCGATCAGTTCACCTGCGGTGAGCTGATTGAAGCGCCTGACGGGGCGGACGAATTTTCGTTCGCCCCGTGAGGCGACACGTGCGCGAGCGAGAACGGGTCAGCGGAAGGCGGACTCCCCCGTCAGCGCCTGGCCGATGATGAGCTGGTGGACCTCGCTGGTGCCCTCGTACGTCAGGACCGACTCGAGGTTGTTGGCGTGGCGCATGATCGGGTACTCGAGAGTCACGCCGGCGGCCGCCAGGATGGTGCGGCACTCCCGGGCGATCGCGATCGCCTCGCGGACGTTGTTGAGCTTGCCGAGCGAGATCTGCTCGGGACGGAGGGTGCCCTCGTCCTTCAGGCGTCCCAGCTGCAGCGCGAGGAGCATCGACTTGCCGAGCTCGAGGGTCATGTCGGCGAGCTTGGTCTGGGTGATCTGGTAGCCGGCCAGCGGCTTGTCGTAGATCTCCCGGGACGCGGCGTACGCGATGCCCGACTCGAGGCAGTCGCGGGCCGCGCCGACGGCGCCGAAGACGATGCCGAACCGAGCCTCGTTGAGACACGACAGCGGGCCCTTCAGGCCCCTGACCTCGGGGAACGCGGCGGAGGCCGGGAGGCGTACCTCGTCCAGGACGATCTCGCCGGTGACCGAGGCGCGCAGCGACAGCTTCTGCTTGATCACCGGCGCCGAGAATCCGGGAGTGTCGGTGGGGACGACGAAGCCGCGGATCCCCTTGCCGTCGGTCGCCTCGTCGGTCTGCGCCCACACCACCGCGACGTCGGCGACCGGTGCGTTGGTGATCCACATCTTGGTGCCGGACAGGATCCAGTCACTGTTCTCGTCTCCCGGGGCATCCTTGCGGGCGCGCGTGCGCATCCCGGCCGGGTTGGAGCCGAAGTCGGGCTCGGTCAGCCCGAAGCAGCCGATCGCCTCCCCAGCAGCCATCCGCGGGAGCCACTCCTGCTTCTGCTCCTCGCTCCCCCACTTCCAGATCGCGAACATCGCCAGCGAGCCCTGCACGGAGACCAGCGAACGGATCCCGGAGTCGGCCGCCTCGAGCTCCATGCAGGCCAGCCCGTACGCGGTGGCGCTGGTGCCGGCGCAGCCGTAGCCCTCAAGGTGCATCCCGAGGACGCCCAGCCTTCCGAGCTCGGGGGCGAGCTCGCGGACCGGCACGTCACCGGCCTCGAACCAGTCGGCGAGGTGAGGCTTGATCTCCTTCTCCACGTAGGCCCTCACCGTGTCGCGGATCGCGCGGTCCTCCTCGCCGATGAGGGCTTCGGTGCCGAACAGCTCGAGCGGGGTCTGGGGCATGGGATTCTCCTTGGGGGTCGATCTGGCCGCTGCCGATTGTGTCACCCGTCAAGGAAGCCCGCTCGAACCGTTCGCCCCAGGCTCAGCGCTCGGTACGCTGCCGATGGCTGAGCTGGGCCAGGTACAGGTTCTTCGGCAGCACCGCCGCGTCCAGGGAATCGGTGACCGAGCCGAGCGGCCCGGAGAAGTCGCGCGCGTGGTTGGTCGGTCCGGTGGTGCCGGTGACCCCCACCACGGCACTGTTCGGCGCGTTCTCCTCGATCCGGATGCCGTGCGAGCGGCCATTGGTCACCTCGATGTTCCAGTGGGTGAAGCGGGCTCCCCAGTTGGGTCCCGCGTCGCCGGCGCCACCGGTGTTCCCGTCGTTGCTGATGGTGATCGCGGTGCGCACCGCGTCGGTGGGGACGAGCTTGTGCGAGTCGAGGGTGCCGTTGGCCATGGTGCCGCCGGCCCACACGTTGCCGGAGGACCAACCCTCGACGTTGAGACCGTGCTGGGTGGGCCCGGCGATCTCGAAGTCGGCGACGAGGTTGTCGTGGGACTGCACGCGGCACATGAAGGGGTGGTGGCCGCGGCGCCCGGAGACACGGGCGCCGACGATGGAGACGTTCTTGGTGCCGACCAGGCCGAAGGCGTTGTCGGCGTGCTCGACGTGGACGTCGCGCGCCCAGCAGTCGATCGCCGACTGGAAACAGGGCCCGTTGAAGCCGGGCTCGACGCTGTGCTGGGGCGTGGGGATCTCCCGCATCCGCATGGTCAGGCTCTCGATGCCGGCGTTGCGGATCACCGGGCCCAGGGTGGTCAGGGCCGGTTCCCACTCGGGGCGCAGCTCCACACGCAGTGGCTGTGCCAGGGTGATCCCACCGTCATGGACGGCGGTCACCTCGACCGGCCAGCGGTAGTGCTCGAAGTTGGGCGCCCCGGTCCAGTCGCTGATCTCGGGACGCATCCGTCGGCCCTTGGTCTCCCAGGGATAGTCGTCGGCCCCGGAGATGTCACCGCACAGGTGCTTCAGCAGGCTGTTGTCGGGCAGGTTGCGCAGCGTCAGCAGAACGGTGTCGCCGGCGTGCAGTCCGGTGGTGTCGGCGACGTGGAGCTCGCGGTCGCCGCGGGCGGCCGGAGCGAGGGTGGTCAGGGTCTCGTTGTCCATCCAGCCCTCGTTGCCGACGAAGCCCGCCTCGCGCAGCGACGCCAGCCGGCGGCGTGGCACGAACCAGATCTGGCCGCCCATCCAGCTCCACTGGCTCATCCAGCCGCGACGGTTGAGCATGTAGCCGTCGTCGAGCGAGTTCTCGCAGTAGATGACTGTCTCCTGCGGGCTCTCCCCGCGGATGACCACCCCGGAGTCGTGCACGGGGATCATCCCGGTGGTGCGGTAGGTGCCCGCCGGAAGCAGTACGACGCCCCCGCCCGCCGCACCCGCGGCCGTGACGGCCCTCCGGAGGGCGTCGGTGTCGTCGGCCCGGCCGTCGCCGCGCGCGCCGTATCGCTTGACGTTGGCGACCACCCGCGGTCGTGGGATCCGTCGGTCCCCGCGGCCGTAGCCGGCGTAGGAGACGTTGGGGATCTGCGGGTGGGTGTCGGGGGCGGCGAGGTACTCCTGCCAGAGCGCGGCGCCACCCGACGTGGACATCGCCGTGGTAGCGCGCGTCGCGGCCTGGGCTGCGGTGGCGGGTAGGAGCGCGGCGCCGGCTGTGAGTCCACCGAGGGCGAGCAGTTTGCGGCGGTCGAGGTGGGGCATACGGGCGCCTCTCAGGAGGGTCGACACCGGAGATCGCGGTGCCGCGGGATCGGACGATCGGAGGCTATGACTGTGACGTACCTCACGCAATCGCGTTCTCGAGCCGGACTCTGCTCAACAGGGCTCTGACGAGCGTCGGTTCCACTTGGGCATGGATCGATACCCACCTCGGTTGAACCGATGACCTCACCGCTCCGTAGTAGGGGTGAGGGCCGGCATCGGGTCGGCCTCCAGGCGAGAGGAAACGGCGTGCGGACACGTACGAAAGCAGCAATCGGAATCGGTGCGGCAGTCGTCGTGGTCGGAGGCGTCGTGGCGATCTTCGGTCCGGGCTGGTACGCGGACCGGGCCGCGGAGGCGGCGGACGAGCCCACCCTCAGCGCGTCGGCAGCACCCGCCGGCGGCACGGACAGCAGTGGGACATGGACGGTCTCCGACGGCTCCTTCGCCGGCTACCGCGTCGACGAGGTGCTCCAGGGCGAGGACGTCACCGTCACGGGCCGCACCGAGGACGTGACCGGACAGGTCACCATCGCCGAGGGCGAGGTCACCGACGCCGACATCGAGGTGAAGGTCGCCACCATCGCCACCGACTCGGACCGCCGCGACGACTACTTCCGCGACAACGCGATCCAGGCCGAGCAGTTCCCGACCGCCACCTTCGCGCTGACCGAGCCCGCGGTCATCGAGGACGGTGCCACCGCGGTCGAGCTGGTCGGTGATCTCACCGTGCGCGGCGAGACGAGGCCGGTGACCGTGGACGCCGAGGTCGGTGGCGACGGCGCCGGCGCCCTCCAGGTCGTCGGCAGCGTGCCGGTGACCTTCGCGGACTTCGGCATCGAGGCGCCGAGCCTGGGCTTTGTGAGCGTCGAGGACACCGGCAGCGTGGAGTTCTCGCTCGAGCTGGTCAAGGGCTGAGCCGGGACTCTGGGATCCTGGGTTCGTGCGGGGAGGTGACATGGGTGCGGAGGACGAGCTGCTCGTAGCGGTGCACGACGCCCATTCGGAGGCGCTCTACCGCTACGTCGTGCGCCGCACCGGCGATGCCGAGGAGGCGCGCGACGTGGTGCAGGAGACGCTGCTGCGCGCGTGGCGCAACCCGGACGTGCTGCAACGGCCCGACGAGGGTGTACGTGCCTGGCTGTTCACCACCGCCCGCAACCTGGTCATCGACGACCTGCGCAGCGCGCGCCGAAAACGGGAGTACGCCGCGGAGTCACCGCCCGAGCAGAGCCGGACCGACCAGGCCCAGGCGGACCAGACCCAGGCCGTGCTCGACTCCTGGATCGTCGCCGACGCCCTGCTCGCGCTCTCCCCCGACCATCGTGCGGTGGTGGTCAGGGCCTACTACGGCGGCCGGTCGGTCGCGGAGCTCGCCAGCGAGCTCGACATCCCGGCCGGCACCGTCAAGTCTCGGCTGCACTACGGCCTGCGAGCCCTGCGTCTCGCCCTACAGGAGAAGGGGGTCACCTCATGAGTGAGCGCCAGCGAACGACCACGGGATTCAGGCCGCCACGTCCGTACGATCGCGCTCGCGCTACGGAGGTGGGGGCATGAACGACGACCTGGACGCCTCGCCACACGAGACGTTCGCCGACTGGGACGCCTCCTACGTGCTCGGGGCGCTGAGCCCGAGCGACCGGAGGGCCTACGAACGGCACCTGACCGGCTGTGGCGGGTGCCGCGACGCCGTCGCCGAGCTCGCCGGGATGCCCGGACTTCTCGGGGCGCTCTCGCGCGGGGAGGCCGAGGAGCTGCTCGAGGACTCCACCGCAGAGATCGCGGCGCCGCCGCTGGCAGAGCTGGCCGGAGCCGTACGCAGGTCGCGACGGCGTCGCCGGGCGTTCGCCGTCGCGGCCGCGACCGTGCTCCTCGCCGGCGGCACCGCCATCGGTGGGCTGCTGCTCGACGGCGACGGGAGCCGACAGCCGAGTGCCGGCCCGTCTGCCACGGCGTCCGCGACGCCGCCGGGCGCTGCTGCCGAGGACGCACGCACCGTCGACCTGCGTCCCGTGGGCAGCGTGGACATGTGGGCCCAGCTCGTGTTCACCCCGACCTCATGGGGCACCAAGCTCAACTGGAGCTGCCACTACCCGCCCAAGCCGGGGCAGAGCCCGCCGGCGCGGTCCGACTATCAGGGCGAGCCGGTGACGTACGACCTCGTCCTGGTCGGCCGTGACGGCTCGCGCACCGTCGCCGGTTCCTGGACCTGGTCGGGTGGGGAGACGCTCGGGCTGGACGCCTCGTCCGCGGTGCCGATCGCCGACGTCGAGCGGGTCGAGATCACCCTCGTCGGCGAGGACACCGCGGTCGCGGCGGCGTCGCTGACCTGAGCACGCCCGACCACCGGCCCGCCACGTTCAGCGATAGGCCGAAGGGACTACCGAAGGTGGCCGCGCGACAGACGCGGCCATGAGCGCCGGACCGCGAGGCTGGCGACATGTCCACTACGAAGACGTCCTACAGCATCCCCACACCCACGTTCGCAGCTCGCTCTCGCGGAGCGCTGACCTTCGCCTGCGTGGTCACGGTCGCCCTGGCGGTCATCGCGTCGGTGAGGGGCGAGGCGATGACCTATGCGGCCGGCTTCGCCCCTCCGTGGGTGGCCGTCGTCGCGTGCGCCCTGGGCCTGGTCGGTGTCGCGCTGTCCGCCGGGCACTCCGTCTCGACACCGATCTCCTGGACCGGCGTGACCCTGCTCAGCTGGTCGGCAGCCGGACTGGTCTTCGACGTGTTCCGGGCTGCGGCCGTCCTCGGCGTCCCCGGCCTGCCACCGGTGGTGGACTGGCTCGGGCTCTCGCTGCGGGCCGCGGCACTCACGACCGGCATCCTGCTGGCGGCAACGACCCTCCGCAGGGCCGACCGGCTACGCCGCCCCGGACGCTCCTGGGTCGTCGCCGCCTGGCTGTGCGCGGCGCCGTATCCGCTGCTCAAGGCGTACTGGTGGGCCGGCGGAGACCTGGGGGCGGAGGCGATCGGGCACACGGCGTCCTTTCCGTACGGGGAGGTCGTCGTCTTCGCGCTGGCCGCGGCATGGGCCACCGCGCTCGCGGCACCGGTGTCCGCATCGGTTCCCCGAGCGCTCCTAGTCGCCGGTGGCTGGTTCGCAGCGGCGGCCCTGCTCAACCTCGGCGCGCTGGCGGCATTCGGGACGCTGGCCGACGTGCTCGGGGTCGTCGACGGCCCCATCTCCTTCGCCGACGGCCGGTGGGTCGTGACTCCGGTGTACGCCTCCTGGCTGGCGCTCGGCATCGTCCTGGGCCGCCTCAGCCTGGCCGGCCCGCCTGCGCGCCGGCGACGCTAGCATGTGCCCATGTCGCCGCCGCTTCGGAGGAGCCTCGATCACACGGCTCTGCTGCTCGGCATTCCTGTTCTCGCCCTGTCGGTGTTCCTCGCCGTCGTCTCGTTGCCCGCAGGTGCTGCCGCCGTGGTGTGCGCTGCCTCGCTCGTCGCGCACCTCGCGCTTGCGCTCAGACTGTCCCGGCCACGTCTTGCCTTCGTCACCGTGGCCGCCTGCATCGGGGTGCTGGCCCTGGCCAGCGGCTTGTTCATCGTCATCCCGTCCGTGCTGACGTTCCCCGTCGCCCTGCACGCAGTGACAGCCCGTGGCAGTCGGCTGGACGGAATGGCAGCAGCGGGCGTCGGGATCCTCGGGGCCGTCTTCGGCACGTGGCGGCTCGTCACCGACGCCAGCGTCCGAGCGGAGGGGCTCGAGCCACACGCGGGCTTCGTACTGGTGACCCTCCTCTCCGTCGTCGCGGCGACCTGGGCCCTGGGGCAGCGAACCCGTGGCGACATCGCCCGGGCGAAGGCCGAAGAGCAGCGAGCGGTGGAACGGGTCGCTGCGGCCGCACGGGACGAACGGACCAGGATCGCCATCGAGATGCACGACGTCGTGGCCCACTCGCTCGCGGTGATCGTGAGCCAGGCACGGGGCGCCCAGTACGCCGACCGCTCCGACCCGCAGGTGCCGATCGACACCCTGTCGACGATCGAGAGAACCGGCCGTGAGGCACTCAGCGAGATGCGCGGCATCCTCGGCCTGCTGCGCGACGGCGGGCAGGGAGGCGAGCTGGCACCCGTACCGGCCCTCGATGACCTGCCGGAGCTTGTCGCCCGATTCCCTTCCGCCCGCCTCACCGTCGTCGGGACACCACAGTCGTTGTCACCGGCACGCGAGCTGGCGGTCTACAGGGCCGCTCAGGAGTCGCTCACCAACGTCCTCAAGCACGCGGGCCACGGGGTGGCTGCCGATGTCACGCTCACGTGGGCTCCCGCACGGCTGGTCCTCGAGGTGACGGACGACGGGGACCCGGTGACGACCGACGACGGCTCGGCCGGCCTCGGGCTTTCCGGGATGCGCTACCGGGTGGAGGCGCTCGGTGGGACGGCAGCCGCCGGGCCGAAGCCGAGCGGAGGATTTGCCGTGACCGTGTCACTGCCGACCGAGGAGGAGGACCGGTGACCATCAGGGTCTTCATCGTCGATGACCAAGAGCTCGTACTCGCGGGTTGCGAGATGGTGATCGCCGCCCAGCCGGACATGGAGGTGGTGGGCACCGCCGGCGACGGCGCGACTGCCTTGGAGCGGCTGGCCGTCACCCGTGCAGACGTCGTGCTCATGGACATCCGCATGCCCCGGCTCGACGGTGTGGAAGCGACCAGGCGGCTGCGCGCGCGAGGTGACCTGCCTCGGGTGCTGGTCCTCACCACGTTCGACATCGACGAGTACGTCGTCGCAGCGCTGGCGGCCGGTGCCAGCGGCTTCCTGGTGAAGGACGCTCCGGCCGACGAGCTCCTCAGGGCGATCCGATCGGTGGCCGGCGGGGACGCCGCGCTGTCTCCGTCGAGCACCCGGCGGCTGATCGAGCACGTCGCGAGCGACCTGCTCCCGTTCGACCCAGACCAGGGTCCGCTCGTTCGATTGACCGAGCGCGAACAGGACGTGTTCTGGGCACTCGTCCGTGGCCGCTCGAACGCCGAGATCGCCACTGAGCTGCACCTGGCCCAAGGCACCGTCAAGCTCCATGTCGGCAGGATCCTGACCAAGCTGGAGCTGGAGGATCGTGTGCAGGTCGTGATCTTCGCCTACGAGAACCGCCTCGTCCGTGCGGGCCGACCGCTGGCGGGAGAGTCCGACCAGCAGACCTGAGCCCAGCCGCCGCTACGGTGTCAGTCGCTCGCGATGAGCTCCGCGGCGCGCTCGCCGATGAGGATCGACGGTGCGTTGGTGTGTCCGCGCACGATCCTGGGCATGACAGAGGCGTCGGCGACGCGGAGGCCCTCGACGCCGCGTACGCGCAGCCGGGGGTCGACCACGCTGGCCTCGTCCGTGCCCATCCGGCAGGTGCCCGTGGGGTGGTAGAGGGTGTGCGCGTGGCGCTCGAGGATCGCGTCGGCGACCTCCTGCGCGGACGAGTCCGTCGGGACATCGGGGCGCAGGAACCTGCCGAGGATCGGCTTCAGCGCGGGCTGCGAGGCGATCTCCAGGGCCACCCGGATCCCTTCGACCATCGCGGCGCGGTCCCTGCCCTCGGGGTCGGAGAGGTAGCGCGGGTCGATGACCGCCTTGGCGGACGGGTCGGTGGAGGCGAGAGTGATCCGGCCGCGGCTGGCCGGGTCGACGAGGATGGGACCGGCGACGACACCCTCACCTTGGAAGGCGATCAGGCCCTCGTCGAAGAACCCGGCTGGGGCGAAGATCATCTCGATGTCGGGGGCACTCAGGTCCGGGCGCGAGCGGAGGAAGCCGTACGCCTCCCCGACGTTCGAGGTGAGCATCCCGCGCCTGCGCAATAGGTAGTCGGCCAGCTGCCGCAGGGACTCCGCGGTCGCCAGTGAGCCGGTCTCGACCTCCCAGCCGATACCGGCGACGAGATGGTCGGCGAGGTTCTCTCCCACCTCCGTCGCGTCATGGAGGACGTCGATGCCGAGCCCCTTCAGCTGTGCGGCCGGCCCGATCCCGGAGAGCATCAGCAGCTGCGGGGTGTTGATCGCACCGCCGGAGAGGATCACCTCGCGGCGGGCGGTGATCGTCGTCTGCCGGCCGTCGACGACGGCCTCGACCCCGGTCGCCCGGTTGCCGTCGAAGGTCACCCTGGACACCTGCGCGCCGGTGACCACTCTCAGGTTGGCGCGCTTCGCGGCGGGCTTGAGGTAGGCGGCGGCGGTGCTCCACCGGGCTCCTCTGCGCTGGGTGACCATGGTCTCGACGTACGCCTCGGGGTTGGGGCCGTTGGCTCGCCCGCGCACGTATCCGGCCTGCTCCGCGGCCTGCAGGAACGACTCGGTGCAGGGGCGCGGGCTTCGCTGTCGCTCGACGCGGACGGGGCCACCGATACCGTCCAGGGCGGTGGCGTCCTCGACGTCCTCGAGCTGTGCGTAGGTCTTCTTGACGGCGTCCCAGCCCCAGTCGGGTCCGGCGGCTGCGCCCCATTCCTCGTAGTCGGCCTGGAACCCCTTGACCCACATCATCGCGTTCATCGAGGAGCAGCCACCGAGCATCCGGCCGCGCGGCCAGTAGATCCGACGACCGCCGAGCTCGGGCTGTGGCTCGGTGAAGTAGTCCCAGTCGTGCTCGCTCTGGAAGAGCTTCGAGAAGGCCGCCGGGATATGGATGTTCATGCCCTTGTCGCGCTGCCCCGCCTCGAGCAGCGTCACCTGGGTCCCCGGGTCCTCGCTGAGCCGCGCCGCAAGCACGGCGCCCGCCGATCCGGCCCCCACCACCACGTAGTCGCTGGTCAGTTCCTGGCTCATACCGGATCTCCTTCGTCGACGGTGACGGTGACGGGCTTGGCGGGGCTACGGTCGCAGAGGTGGGGTTGGAGAAGGGTTGAGCGGCGCTGGTTCGGCGCGGCCGACGTGGTCCGTCAGAGCCGACGCGTACGCGCACCACACCGACAGCGCGTGGAGCAGCAGGGGCCAGGGGGATCCGGCGACCGTGACGTTGTCGGTGAGCAGCGACATGACCCACAGGAACGCCACCACCACGAGCCCCAGCGTCTGAAGCAAGCGGTACCAGCCGAGCGCCAGGCGACTTCCGCGCCAGATACAGAGCACCAGGAACAGGTCGACAGCGATCCACGGAGCCGGGCCCTGCCCACCGGGATAGCTCACTGCCGCGTACGTCAACAACCCGAAGGCAAGCGAAACGACCAGCCACCATCTCGGGCCTCGACCCCGCGCGGCGGCGATGTTCACAGCCGAAGTGTCCCACGCCGGACCGTGCCCACGCGCCGGTTTCGCACCTCACCGATACGTCACCTTCTGACGCCGAGAGGTCACTACTCGGCGGCGAGGAGTCAGTCGGCGAGGAAGGCACCCAGGGCGTACGCGGGGTGGCGGTCGAGGTTGTGGCGGCCGCGGTCGTAGCGACGGGTGGTGCGGGGGTCGGCGTGACCGGCGGCGTCCTGGACGTCCTCGAGAGGTACGCCGGCCTCGCGGGCCAGGGTGACGAAGGTGTGGCGCAGGCTGTGCGGAGAGAGCTTGTCGCCGTGCTCGATGCCGGCGGCAGCGCCGAGCCGGCGGATGAGCCGGAATGCCTCGGAGCGGTGCCAGCGGTTGCCGGTGCTCGTGACGAAGACCGGGCCGTCGACTCGGGCGTCGAGGTAGGTGTCGAGCGCCTGTGAGGTCGCCGGGTTGAGGACGACGTCGCGGCGGGCACCGCCCTTGCGGGTGATGGTCAGGATGCGGTGGCCGCGGGAGTGGCTGAGATCGGTCACGTCGGCGCCGAGAGCCTCGGAGATGCGCAGGCCGTCGTGGAGCAGGAGGGTCACCAGCGCCGCGGCGCGGCCGGAATGCTCCCGCGCGGCGGCGAGGAACGACCGCGCCTCTCCCCTGTCCATGCCCAGCGTCTGGGAGTCGTTGCTGGTCTTGGGGCGCTTGATGTGCTCGGCCGGTGATGTGAACAGGACGCCCTCGGCCACGCCGTAGCGGTAGAAGCCGGCGATCGCGGAGAGCCGCCGGGCGATCGTCGCCGGGCTGCGCCGCGTCTCCAGGTGGCGGGCATAGCCGTCGACCATCGCGCGGTTGGCGGCGAGCGGGTCGATCTCCAATGCCGCGCACCAGCCGAACCAGTCGGCGAGGTCTCTTCCGTACGCCGCGCGGGTGTGCCCTGCGTAGGAGAGCAGGAATCTGCGGGCGAGGGCCTCGGCACGTTTTTCCGGGGGCAGCTCCCCGAGGTCGTCGAGGAACAGCTCTCTGACGGATTCCGTCATCGCCAGGTCTGTGGAGGGGGTCTGCGGACTGTTCTCGAGCGTGCTCATGGCACACATCATAATGCCAGTTATGTTGGGTGCATCTCAGGGATCTCAATCCTCTCATTTTTCGTTTTTGTTTCGTCTTTTGTCACGCTATGCTGACGTAATGACGGAAACGATCGTGGTCGACGAGAAGCACTGTCGCTTCCCCGGCTGTCCCCTGCCCGCCGCATCGTCCGAGAGCGGAAGCGGCCGGCCGCCGGAGTACTGCGACGATCCCGCCCACAACCGCGCCGCAGCCTGGCGCGAGCGGAAACGTCTGCAGCGGCTCGTCGCCGAGCGACCGCCCGAGGAGACCGCCCGGCCCGTCCAGGCCGCACAGCAGCGGGCCGCGGAGATCACCACCCAGCTGACCCAGCTCGCCGACAGGTTCCTCGACCAGCTTCCGAAGGCGCTGGAGGAGCTGCGCACCCTCGGCGACCTGACCGCTGCCGAGGCCCAGATCGCCACCGTCCAGAGCGAGGCGCAGGAGCAGATCGCCGCAGCGAGCGCTCGCGCGGTGCGGGCCGAGCAGGCCCAGCGTGCGGCCGAGGCGGAACGGGACGAGGCGGATGCCGCCGCGGCGGAGGCCTCGGAGGAGGCCGAACGCTCGGCGGAGATCCTGAGAGAGGCGCTGGCTGCCACCGCCGCGGCCGAGGAGTCGCGCCAGAGCGCGCAGGCTGCCCTCGAGAGAGCCGAGTCCGAGGCGGCGTCGGCGGCCGAGCGGGCCGCCGAGACGATCACCGCGCTCGAGAGCCGGCTCGCGGAGATGACCTCCGAGCGGACAGCTCTGGCCGAGAACCTGGAGAAGGCACGCACCGAGCACGCCGCGACGGTGCAGCGCCGGCGGAGGGAGACCGCGCGCGCCGACCACGCGGAGAAGGAGACGGCGCGGCTGCAGGAGCAGCTGGCCGCGGAGAAGAAGGCGGCCGAGAAGGCGGCGGCCAGCGCGGAGGCGACGAGTGCCGGGCTGCGTACGCAGCGTGACACCGCGCTCGAGCAGATCGACGCGCTTCGGGACCGGCTGGCCGACCTCCGCGGGAGCGAGGCCGCGGCGAAGGCGGATCGCGACGCCACGCGGACCGAGCTCGAGCGCGAGCGTGCCCACGCGAGCGAGCGGCTCGAGGATCTGAAGGCAGCGCACCGAGCCCAGGTCGCGCAGCTGATGGAGCAGATCGAGCGACGTACGCCGTCGCCCGATGTTCCCGACGAGGCTTCGTGACACGCAGGGACCCCAGTTGGAGGTACGCGGGCCACATCCGCTAATGTTTCTTCTCGCAAGCGGACGTAGCTCAGTTGGTAGAGCGCAACCTTGCCAAGGTTGAGGTCGCGAGTTCGAGCCTCGTCGTCCGCTCCACTGCGAGGGCCGCCCGGTCGGGCGGCCCTCGATCAATTTCCCGTGGCGAAACCAGCATCTCGCCGCGACTGCTCTAGGATTTCACTGCTCTGGGATTCTTGGGCACCGGGGTGCGGACGAGCCCGGGGCGAGGCCGACAACCGAAGGACTGTGCGTGGGGGGCGTTGAATGAGCGGCAAGTTCATCGACGCCTACGCCGTCCTCCAGGTCACCCCGGACGCGGACGACGCGGCCGTGCGAGCCCGCCACCGTGAGCTCGCCAAGCAGTTCCACCCCGACCGTGGCGGCCGTGCCGCCGACGGCGAGCTGATGATGCGCATCAACCGGGCGCGCGACGTTCTCCTCGACCCGGCCGCGAGGGCGACGCTCGACGAGGAGCTCGCCCGGCGCCGCCGCAAGGCCACTCCCCCAAAGACCGGCGGGAAGGCACCCGAGGGCACCCCCGGCACAACGCCCCTCAGCCGCGACCGGCGTTGGCGAGCCCAGTGGGGCAGCGACACTCCCGTCGCAACGCCGCCGCCCGGCAGCACGTCCACGGGTTCGGTTCAACCGCCGCCCGCTCGCGTGCGCCCCTCGGCCAGCCGGCTGCGTCCGACCACCCGCCAGGCGCGCTCGGCGAACCCGGCGCTCTCCTCTCGTCAGGGGCCAGCCGCCCCGAAGCGGCCTCGAGCAGAGACAGAACCGCCTCGCCCTCAGCAGGCCGGCCAGCCGACCGCGAACGCGCAGGGTGTGCCGTCCCAGCAGGTAGCTCCGCAGCAGATAGCTCCGCAGCAGACGAGCCCGCCACCCACGGCTCAGGCGGCCGAGAAGTCCGGGAACGCCTGGTCGCTCTACTCCGTGCCGCTCGACGGCGTCTCGGTCGCATCACTGATCGCCAGCGTGCTGCTGTTCGGCCCACTCGGTTTCATCCTCGGCATCATCGGCCTGGCCCGCACCGCCGACGACAAGCGTCGCGGTCGCTGGGCCGCAGTCGCCGGCATCGCCATCAGCAGCCTCACGATGCTGGTCGCGATCGGCTATGTGATGCAGGCGATGTCCGCGTCCGCTCCCTGACGCGGCTCAGCTCACCGCTCGGCCGGCAACGGCGCTCCACCCAGTGACCACTCGGCGATCAGGCGACAGTCGTGGTTGGCGTACCACTGCAGGCTGATCCGGTCCGCACGGCATCGCGCCGGCAGCACGGGAGCGAGCGACGTACGTGTCGAGTCGAGGTCTGCTCCCCCGGCGACGTGGTCGACGGTCAGGTGTGGCACCGGCTCGAAACGCCCTGCATAGGGCGGACACTGTGGGAACGCGACAGACAGCTCGGCGGTGAGCGCGGCGAACGGCTCGGCCGGCTCTGGGGTCAGGTGGATGTTGCCGCCTGCGGACATCTCGACCGCGGCCAGATCGTAGGTCCAGGGCGAGGCCGCCTCGGCGATCTTCGCGAGTCGCTCCAGGTCGGCCGCCGAGGGCTCCGGCAGGAAGGGTGCGAGGAGCGTGATGTGCGCGTGAACGAAGGCCGGATCGGCTGACACGAACGAGTCGTCATAGTGCCGAGTCCGCTCCAGGACGTACGCCTCGAGCTCGGGCACCGGCACAACCAGCACCGAATGCCCCTTGGGTGCGGGTTGTGAAGCCGAGCGTGGCCTATAGGTCACTCTGAGCTTCACAACCCCGCGGTCGCCGTTCGTCATGGGTTGGATTCTCATCGATGGCAGACCCCGGGCGCGAACCGGCCTCGGCTGGGCTAGGGTTCCGGGGTGCCCGGACCCGAGATGCCCCCTGACCTGCTGAAGCACGCCCTCGACGCGACGGGGTTCATGCCTCCCGAGGAGGGCCAGGCGCTGTTCGCGTACGCCGTGGAGCGGCTGCCCCACGGGCCGGCGGTGGAGATCGGCACCTACTGCGGGAAGTCGTCGGTCTATCTGGGTGCGGCGGCGAAGCTGACCGGCGGCACGGTCTTCACCGTGGACCACCACCACGGCAGCGAGGAGAACCAGGCCGGCTGGGAGCACCACGACACGAGCCTGGTCGACCCGGCCACCGGGCGGCTGGACACGCTGCCGACCTTTCGGCGCACCCTCGAGCAGGCCGGTCTCGAGGAGGAGGTGGTCGCGGTGATCGGGGCTTCGACGACCGTGAGCCGGTGGTGGACGACCCCGGTCTCGTTCCTCTTCATCGACGGCGGCCACGGTGTCGAGCCCGCGCAGCTGGACTACCGCGGCTGGGCGCCGAAGGTGATGCCCGGTGGCCTGCTGCTGGTCCACGACGTGTTCCCGGACCCCGCCGACGGCGGTCGGCCGCCGTACGAGGAGATCTACCTCCCCGCGCTTGCCTCGAAGCAGTTCGAGGAGATCGATGCTGTCGGGTCGCTACGCGTGCTGCGACGCCTCTGACATCTCGCACCCACACTCGAGCGCCAGCTCGTCGAAGGGCGCGGCGAGGGAGGTGCTGCGCATGATCCCGGAGCCGGCCGTGGCCCCGCCGTAGCGTTCCCCCAGCGCGTCCGCGGCCAGGATGACGGCCGCGGCGGTGAAGGTCGAGTGCTCCTCCGGCCAGAACGCGTTGGGGTTCGGGTTGGGGTAGTCCGGCGACTCGTAGACCCAGCCGGTCCAGTAGCCACCGTCGGCGGCGCGCATGTGCTGCATCTCCGTCAGCAGGCGGAGGGCGCGGCGGTGGTCGCCGATGTTGTCCAGCGCCATCGCCAGCTCGCACGTCTCCGCGCCGGTGACCCACGGGTTGGTGTCGACGCAGAGCGCGCCGAGGCCGGGGCGTACGAAGTGGTCCCAGCGCGACTCGATCAGGTCGTAGCCGGCGTCACCGACCACGGCCCCACCGAGGACCGGGTAGTACCAGTCCATGGAGTGGTGCGACTTGTCCTCGAACGAGTCGCGGTGACGCCGCAGCGCGTGGCCGAGCCGGCCGCCGACGATCTCCCACTCCGGCTGCGGGTCGTCCATCAGGTCAGCGAGAGCGACGCCGGCACGCAACGACTGGTAGATCGAGGACGAGCCGGTGAGCAGCGCGAACGGGTCCCGCGGTGTCCAGGCGATCCCGCCGAAGGGCAGCTGCAGCCCGACCACGAAGTCGAGACCGGCGCGTACGGAGGGCCACAGCCGCTCCACGAAACCCCGGTCACGCCGGATCAGCCAGTGGTGCCAGAGCCCGACGGCGAAGTAGGCCGACATGTTCGACTCGCCGACCGTCTCGACCGCCGAGCCGTCCACGATCTTCATCGGCCACGAGCCGTCGGCGTTCTGCAGAGCCGGGATCCAGTCGTACGCAGCCTCGGCCTCGTCCACCAGGCCGCCGACGAGCAGGCCCATGGCCGCCTCGACATGGTTCCAGATGTCGGTGTGCTGGCCGGGCACCCACGGGATCGCGCCCGACGGTTCCTGGGCGCGGGCGATCGACTCGGCCGTGGCGACGATCTGGGCAGGGGTCAGCACCCCGTCGACGTACGGGATCTCGCGACTCATCCGAGAATCAATCGGTCGCGGTGGGGTCGGAGGCGACACGGCCCGGCTTGCGGAAGTAGAGGACCATGCTCTTGCCGATCACCGGGTCGAGGACCTTCCCGGCCAGCCGCAGCGGCAGCGGGTTCTTCATGATCTCCCAGACCAGGATCTGGTGATACGCCTTGACCAGGACGTTCTTGTCGTTCTCGACGCCGACGGCCGACTTCAGCCACCAGTAGGGCGCGTGCAGGCCGTGGGCGTAGGACTTGCCCTCGAAGATCATCGCCTCGCCGGGGGTGCCGTCGTTGGGGCGGCCGGCCTTGGTGACCTTGTCGATGAGCTCATGGTCGGTGTAGATGCGGATGTGGCCGCCGGCGGTGTTGTGGTATTCCTCGGAGAGCTTCCAGTTGACGACCTCGGGCAGCCAGCGCGGCACCGAGATGGCGAGGGTGCCGCCGGGGCGGAGCACCCGGACGAGCTCCTTGATCGCGTCGACGTCGTGGTGGATGTGCTCGAGCACCTCGGCCGCGACGATCCGGTCGAACTCACCGTCGGCGAACGGCAGCGAGAGCGCGTCGCCCTCCTTGACCTCCGCGTTCGCGCCCTCGGGGACCTCCTCGCGCATGGCGAAGAACCACTCGCCGACCTTGGCGAGCTCGTCGGCGTCCTGGTCGAACGCGATCACGTCGGCGCCGCGGCGGTACATCTCGAAGGCGTGCCGGCCACCACCGGCACCCATGTCGAGCACGCGCTCTCCGGGCTGCAGGCCAAGGCGGTCGAAGTCAACGGTGAGCACGGCTCACTTCCTTTCGTCAGTACGGAACTCGTCGATGGTCTGCTGGTAGAGCGCGGTCATCCGCTCGGCGACGGCATGCCAGGAGAAGTGCTCCTCGACCCGGGCGCGTCCGGCGGCCGAGTAGCGAGCCCGCCGCTCGGGGTCGTCGAGCAGCGCCGCGATGGCCTGCTCGAGCTCCTCGGTGTCGCCCGGGGTGACCTGGGCGGCACACAGGTCGTCGGGGCCGACGACCTCGGGGATCGCGCCGGCGCGGGAGACGACGAGCGGGGTGCCGCACGCCATCAGCTCGGCGGTGGGCAGCGAGAATCCCTCGTAGAGAGAGGGCACGCACGCGATCTCCGCGGAGCCCATCAGCGCGACGAGCTCGGCATCGGAGATGCCGTTGACGAAACGTACGTGGTCCCCGATCGCGAGCTTCTCGATGAGCTGCTCGGTCGGGCCGCCCTTCTTGGGCTTGGAGACCAGGACGAGCTCCAGGTCACGTTCGGTACGCAGCTTGGCGAAGGCCTCGAGCAGGAACGCGATGCCCTTCAGCGGAGCGTCGGCGCTGGCCATGGCCAGGATCCGCCCCGGTACGCGGGGTGCGGTCGGCGGGACGAACTCCTCCGGGACACCCAGGTGCACGGTCTGCACCCGATCCGAGGGGACGCCGAAGTCGGTGAGGATGTCGCGCTTGGAGTTGTCCGAGGGCGTGATGACGTGCCGCAGCTGCGCCGCGACCTTCGCCTGCATCTTCACGAACGAGTACCAGCGCCAGACGCCGAACTTCTTCCGCCAGCCCTGCGCGCTCTTCATCTCGATGCGCGCATCGAAGGAGATCGGGTGGTGGATAGTGGTCACCAGCGGCAGTCCGAGCTCGGGCTCGATCCGCAGCAGCGGCGTGGCCAGCGTCTGGTTGTCGTGGACGATGTCGAAATCGTCCTGACGCTCGGCCAGCACCCTCAGGACACGCTTGGCGAAGGTCAGCGGCTCGGGGAAGGCGCCCGTGCGCATGCGCGCCCACTCCTCGACGTCGATCCGGTCACGGATCTCGGAGAGCTTCGGGTTGCCGAACGGATTCGGCTCCTCGTAGAGGCCCAGGCTCGGCACCTTGGTGAGGGCGACTCCCGCCCCCTCGAGGTCGAGATCAGGATATGGCTGTCCGGAGAACACCTCGACGGTGTGACCGAGCTTGGCCAGCTCCCGACTCAGATGGCGGATATAGACGCCTTGACCGCCGACATGCGGCTTGCTGCGATACGACAGCAGAGCGATCCGCATCCGCCACCTCCCTCGAAACTAGGCAGAGCAAAACTAGAACGTGTTCTATACTAGCAGGTAGCCTGCGCCAGTCACTCTAATGCAGCCTCTTCAGCACACCGTGTCCGGCTTGGCGACTAGGCTGGTGATGTGGAGGGTTTCTGGACGCGGTTCCGTCTTGATCCGAGACTGGCCGACAACGCACGTATGCGCGCCTCCGATGCCGATCGCGAGGTTGTCCGCACCGTTCTCACCGACGCATTCGCCGACGGACGGCTGACCCGCGAGGAGCACGAGGAGCGGGTCAGCAGCCTGCTGGAGACCCGTACGCTCGGAGAGCTTCCCGGGCTCGTGGACGACCTCGTGGTGGTCGAGCCCGTCGCCGAGGAGGCCGGGGCGAACCTGCCGGCGACGCAAGACTTCCGCGAACAGGGTGCGGCCGCCTACCGCAAGGAGCTGCAGGAGGCGCTCGCCACCTTCTTGATGGTCAGCCTCATCACCTGGGGCATCTGGCTGTTCACCTCCGCACCCGACGGGCATCCCTGGCCGATCTACCCGATGCTCTTCCTGATCGTGAACCTGGTCGGGACCGGCGTACGCCGCGAGGCGATCGTCCAGCGCGAGGTGCAGCGCCTCGAGAAGAAGGCAGCCAAGAAGGCTGCGAAGAAGGCGGCCAAGACCGAGATCGAGGCCGCCCCCGCGAGCTCCGCCCCGATCCTCGAGCAGCCGGCGGACCAGCCCGAGAAGTCCGAGGAACCTGTGAAGTCCGAGAAGGACCGGCCTTCCGATCCCGCCTAGGCGACCGCCTGCGAGTGCGAGATGCTGGCTCCGGGTGATCGGCGCGCGACCGGCTCACCGTCCGGCCGTAACCGGCGGCGCAGCTGCACGGTGACGTACGCGGCGACGGCGAACATCACCACGTCCGCGGCGATCAGGGCCACGAGCCAGGAGGCGTCCGCGGGCCCGTCGATCCGTTGTTGGATGTGGAGGTGGGCGACGGTCGCCGAGACGATGAACCCCACGCTGGCGTAGAGAGCGATTCGCACGTCGACCCGCTCCTCATCGACGCCGATCACCCAGCGCCGGCCGAGACGCAGGATGGCCAGCGAGGTCAGCGTCGCGATCACCGGCAGGAACGGCACCGCGTAGCGAGCGTGGATCCAGCCGCCCCCGGCGTGGAAGGAGGCCACGTTGACCAGGATGATCACGCAGTAGATCCCCATCAGCACCCGCACGGCCAGCTCCAGCCGACGCTGCAGGAGAGACGCCTCCGGGCCGGGGATCACCACCTGGCGCATCACCCCGCTCGGCCGCGGGCGGACCTTGGCGTTGGCGTCGAGCACCAGGCCGGTGACGGTGACGACGAGCGTCGCCGCGGCGGCCAGGGCCCAGACCTTCGGGATCACGTCGTCGGCCCAGAGCGAACCGTAGAGGTGCAGATAGAGCTGGGGGTTGACCAGCTGGAAGAGGGTGTCGCCGTGGGTCTGACGGGAGAACTTGTCGAAGAGCGCCGCGGAGGCCGTCGGGTCGCCGTAGAGGACGATGTTGCGGACGTAGAACCAGCCGATCACGACCACCGGCGCCAGCCCGATCCGGACGGCGAGGAGGACACCCCGGCGGAACGTACGCAGCGTCGGGTCGCGCAGCCACAGCGCCGCCAGCACACAGGCACCCAGTACCAGCACCGCGACCAGGCCGGTCGAGCGGAAGGAGGCGGCTGCGACGCCGGCGAC
Organism: Nocardioides sp. NPDC006273; assembly: GCF_040613495.1. Lineage (NCBI taxonomy): Bacteria > Bacillati > Actinomycetota > Actinomycetes > Propionibacteriales > Nocardioidaceae > Nocardioides > Nocardioides sp. NPDC006273. The sequence continues at coordinate 54,654 of NZ_JBEXSD010000020.1, forward strand.
CGTCGCCCAGAGCAGCCGGTCGCGGGTGACGCCTTCGCGAACCATCCGGAAGCCGAGCAGCAGGGCCGTGGAGGCGGCGACCGTGCCCCAGCCGTCGTTGTAGATCGCGCCGCCGTCGTAGGTCACCGCGCCGCAGCCGAGCACCGCCGCGGCGGCGAGCACCGGGACCACCCGGCGTCTGGGCACCAGCTCACGTGCCAGGAGTCCGACCAGGATGATGCTCAGCGCGTAGCCGAGCGCGTTGAGCAGCCTCATCCCGAGGAGCGTCACCCCGACATCGCCGACGGCGTCGCCGAGCCAGACCAGCGGCAGGCTCATCAGGTAGAACAGCGGCGGATGGTTGGCGACCCAGATGTCGCGGCGGGGCTCGTCGAGCCCGAAGAGCGCCTCGGCGAACCGCGGGTAGCGCACCGGGTCGGCCGGGGTGTTGGTGTCGATGGTCGGGAGGACGCCCTGGGACAGGACGATGGCGTACGCGGCGTGCTGCTTCTCGTCGGCCTTGAGCAGCGGCGGCATCCCGATCGCGTACTGCGCGCTCATCGCGAAGCCGAGCACCCCCAGCAGGAGCAGGCATACGGTCACCTGGGAGAGCGAGCGCGTGGGCGTAGGCACCTCGGCAAGCTAGTGGCCGCAGGTGCCGATCAGCCGCCGTGGCGGTTTGCCGTCAGATGACGAGTCGGCGAAGACTCGCCGCCGTCGTGCCAGAGGCCTCGTCAGTCGGCAACCATCGAGGAGCCCGAGGCGACCTGCTCGCGGGTCGTACGCCGCCGCACGTCGCGCCGGTGGCGCCAGATCTGCATCACTCCGACGCCCCAGAACAGGTACTGCACCGACATCGCCCAGCGGAACGCCTCTGGCGTGTAGGCGGTCGAGGCTCCGGGCGTACGCCAGTCGAGGATCCAGCCGACGAGCACGATCGCGAGCAGCGCGGCCACGAATCCACCCTGGTTGATGATCCCGCTGGCACTCGCCATCCGCGCCGGGGGGTTGCTGGTTCGGCCGACGTCGAAGCCGATCATCGAAGCCGGCCCACCGGCGCCGACGACGCACATCAGGAGCAGCAGGACCGGCAGCGGGGCCTCCCCCGGCCAAGCGAGCACGAGCGCCCAGACCGAAGCCATCGCGGCGATCATCGTCAGCGCCACCGTCGAGCGGTGCCAGGGGTGGCGCCCGGCGAGAACGCCTATCACCGGGCCTGCGGCGAGTGCCGACACGACGGCGACCGAGAGCAGCGAACCGGCGAGCGTGTCGGAGAGGCCCTCCGAGGTGACCAGGAACGGGAAGCCCCACAGTAGGCCCATCAGGTGGGAGCTGAACGGGGTGGAGAAGTGGATCCAGAAGCCGAGGCGGGTTCCCGGCTGGTACCAGGAGGCTTTGAGGCTGCGGACGAGCTCGCGTGGGGTGAGCGACGTGCCGCGGCGGTGTCGGTCGCCGGGGCCGTCGTGGACGAAGACGAGCAGCAGCACGAGCAGCACCGGGCCGATCAGTGCAGCGGTCAGGTAGGCCCAGGTCCAGCCCAGCTGTCCCAGCGCCCAGGTCATCGGGACGGCAGCCGCGATCGCACCGAGCTGCCCGACCGTGCCGGTCAGCTGGCTGACCAGCGGCACCCGCCGAAGCGGGAACCACGACGGCACCAGACGCAGCACGCAGATGAACGTCATCGCGTCGCCCATCCCCACGAACGTACGCGCCAGCAGCGCGAGCGGGTAGGAGTCGGCGAACGCGAACCCGGCCTGGGCCACCGCCAGGATCAGTGCACCGGCGGTCAGGATCGTACGCGAGCCGAACCGGTCCACCAGCAGCCCGACCGGCACCTGCATCGCCGCGTAGACGAGCAGCTGGAGCATGACGAACGTCGCCAGCTGGCTGGCGCTGATCCCGAAGCGCTCGGTGGCCACCAGACCGGCGACCGCGAGGCTGCTGCGATGGAACACCGCCAAGCCGTAGACCGCGAGGGCGATGCCCCAGACGACCCAGGCTCGCGTGGAGGGCTCGGGACCGTGCGGATTCACATAGAGAGGCTACTTTGCCTGGCGCGCCGACGAGGGGCCGGAACCCTCATGTCGACGCGCGATCTCGGTCACAGGCCCAGTCACAGGATCGGTCATGGGCCCGGTGAGCGTGGGGACGGCGTCGAAGGTGCCCGGCCGCATCCGTCGGCGCAGCTCGGTGGCGACGTAGGCGGCGACCGCGAACATCACCAGATCGGCGGCCACCAGGGCGACCAGCGCGAAGGTGCTGCTGACCGGCCCGTCGACGTACTGCTCGGTGTCGAGGTGACACACCAGGCCCACGACCATGAAGGCGAGCGAGACGCCCAGCCCGATCCGCAGGTCCCGAGCCTCGTCGAACGCCGTCCCTCCGGTCGCCGAGCCCGTCGGGAGGGGCCGGTGGGGAAAGGCCCGCCCCAGGCGCAGCGCCGCGAGCCCGGTGCCGGCCGCGAGGAACGGCAGGAACGGAACCGCGTACCGCGCATGGATCCAGCCGCCCCCGGCGATGAACCCTGCGACGTTGATCAGGATCAGCAGGCAGTAACCAGCCAGGATCGCCCAGATCGCCAGGTCCTGTCTGTGCTGCATCGTGCTCTGCGGGGCCAGCTGCACGCGCTGCAGGACTCCCGTGCGGCGCGGGTTGGCCTTCGCCGCGGCATCGACCACCAGGCCGACCACGGTGAGCGTGAGCACGATGGCGGCCGCCTGGCTCCAGTGGTTGGCGATGTTGCCGTCGGTCCACAGACTGCCCAGAAGGTGACCGTAGAACTCGGGGTTGACCAGCTGGAACAGTGTCGAGCCGTTGGGTTCTCGGCCAAACTTCTCGAAGAGCGAGCTCGACGCGGTCGGGTCCCCGTAGAGCCGGATGTTGCGCACGTAGAACCATCCGAACACGACCACCGGCGCCAGGCCGATGCCCGCTACGATCCCGGCGGCGCGCCAGAACGTACCTCTCAGGAACGTACGCGGCGACGGCTCCCGCAGCCACATGGCGACCAGCACGCAGGCGCCGAGGAAGAGGACCGCGACCAGGCCGGTCGACCGGAACCCGGCGGCGGCCACGCCGACCGCGGTGGCGGCGATCAGGCGCTCGCGCGTCACTCCCTGGCGGATCATCCGGAAGCCGAGGAAGAGCGTCGTGAACGCCGCCGCCGAGGACCAGCCGTCGTTGTAGATGCCGCCACCCACGAAGGTCATCGCGCCGCAGCCGATACACATCGCCGAGGCGATGACCGGAACCGCCGGACGCCGTGGCACCAGCTCCCGGGCCAGCAGACCGACCACGATCGTGGTCAGGGCGAAGCCCAGGGCGTTGAGCAACCGCATCCCGAGCAGCGTCAGGCCGAGCGACCCGACAGCGTCACCGAGCCACACCAGCGGCTGGCTCATCACGTAGAACAGCGGCGGATGGTTGGCCACCCAGATGTCGCGGTGGGCCTCGTCGGCGCCGAAGAGGCTCTCGGCGAGCTGCGGGTAGCGCACCGGGTCGCCGGGGATGTCGGTGTCGATCGTCGGCAGCGTTCCCTGGGAGAGCGCCACCGCGTATGCCGCGTGGGCACGCTCGTCGGCCTTGAACAGCGCCGGCATCGCGATCGCCACCTGGGCGCTCATCGCGAAGCCGAGCACACCCAGCAACAGCATGCAGATCGTGGATTGGGACACCGAGGCCCGACGAACAGACACGACTCCGACGTTAACCCCGCGAAACCTACGAGACGGACGAGTCACGGCTCACAAGCAGTGAACAGAACGCGACGGACTGGTGACCTGGTGTCGACCTGCTGATCTGATCGAGGGCATGCTCGCTGATTGATCCAGCCCTCGCTGATCGGGCCGCTGCGAGTGTTATTTAGTGGCTTCCATCATCTGCCGCAGCTCCTTCTTGAGATCGGAGATCTCGTCACGCAGCCGGGCGGCGACCTCGAACTGGAGCTCGGCGGCGGCGCCCTTCATCTGCTCGGTGAGGTCGCCGATGAGCTGGGCCAGGTCGGAGGAGGGGAGGCCGACGAGGCCGCGCTCGCGGGCCTCGCGAGCGGCATCGCCGAGCATGGGGGTGGGTGCCTTGGCGGCGTTCTTGCCCGCGCGACCCTTGGCCTCGGTCCCGGCCCAGGTGTTGAGCAGCTCCTGGGTGGACTCGTCCTCGCGGGCGAGCATGTCGGTGATGTCGGCGATCTTCTTGCGCAGCGGCTGCGGGTCGACGCCGTTGGCCTCGTTGTAGGCCACCTGGATCGCACGGCGGCGGTTGGTCTCCTCGATCGCCGACTCCATGGAGGGAGTGATCTTGTCGGCGTACATGTGCACCTGTCCGGAGACGTTTCGGGCCGCACGACCGATGGTCTGGATCAGCGACTTGTCCGAACGCAGGAAGCCCTCCTTGTCGGCGTCCAAGATCGCGACCAGCGACACCTCGGGCAGGTCGAGACCCTCACGGAGGAGGTTGATGCCGACGAGGACGTCGTACTCCCCCAGCCGCAGGTCGCGGAGGAGCTCGATCCGCTTGAGGGTGTCCACCTCGGAGTGGAGATACCTCGTCCGGATCCCGGCGTCGAGCAGGTAGTCGGTGAGGTCCTCGGACATCTTCTTGGTCAGCGTCGTGACCAGAACGCGCTCGTTCTTGGACACCCGGTCGTTGATCTCGCCGATCAGGTCGTCGATCTGGCCCTTGGTCGGCTTGATGACCACCTCGGGGTCGATCAGGCCGGTCGGGCGGATGATCTGCTCGACGACGTCTGGGTGTCCATCAGTGCCGCCGACCTTGTCGAGCTCGTAGTTGCCCGGCGTCGCGGAGAGGTAGATCGTCTGACCGATCCGCTCCAGGAACTCCTCGAACTTCAGCGGCCGGTTGTCCTGGGCGCTCGGCAGCCGGAAGCCGTGCTCGACCAGGTTGCGCTTGCGGGACATGTCGCCCTCGTACATCCCGCCGATCTGTGGGACCGCGACGTGGGACTCGTCGACGACGAGGACGAAGTCCTCGGGGAAGTAGTCGAGCAGACAGTTGGGAGCCGAGCCCGTGGGCCGGCCGTCGATGTGCATCGAGTAGTTCTCGATCCCGGAGCAGGAGCCGACCTGACGCATCATCTCGATGTCGTAGGTCGTCCGCATCCGCAGCCGCTGCGCCTCGAGCATCTTGCCCTGTTTCTCGAAGGTGCTCAGCTGCTGGTCGAGCTCGGCCTCGATGCCGTTGATCGCGCGCTCCATGCGCTCGGGCCCGGCGACGTAGTGGGTCGCCGGGAAGATGTAGAGCTCCTGGTCCTCGGTGAGCACCTCACCGGTGACGGCGTGCAGGGTCATCAGCCGCTCGATCTCGTCGCCGAAGAACTCGATCCGGACCGCATGCTCCTCGTAGACCGGGAAGATCTCCAGGGTGTCGCCGCGGACCCGGAACGTGCCACGCGTGAAGGAGAGGTCGTTGCGGGTGTACTGGATCTCCACCAGACGCCGCAGGATCGAGTCGCGGTCGTGCTCCTCCCCCACCCGCAGCCGGAGCATCCGATCGACGTACTCCTGCGGGGTGCCGAGACCGTAGATGCAGGAGACGGTCGAGACCACGATGACGTCGCGCCTGGTCAGCAGCGAGTTGGTGGCCGAGTGACGAAGCCGCTCGACCTCCTCGTTGATCGAGGAGTCCTTCTCGATGTAGGTGTCGGTCTGGGGGACGTACGCCTCAGGCTGGTAGTAGTCGTAGTAGGAGACGAAGTATTCGATCGCGTTGTCCGGGAAGAGCTGACGCAGCTCGTTGGCGAACTGGGCGGCGAGGGTCTTGTTGGGCTGCAGCACCAGCATCGGGCGCTGCAGCTGCTCGGCGGTCCAGGCGACCGTCGCCGTCTTGCCCGTGCCGGTCGCGCCGAGCAGGACGACGTCCTCGACGCCGTCCTGGATCCGCTTGGTGATCTCCGCGATCGCGGCGGGCTGATCACCCGAGGGCTGGTAGTCGGAGACCACCTTGAACGGGGCGACACGACGCTCGAGATCGGTGACTGGACGCATGGTTCCTAGGCTACGTGGCGGCACCGACACTTTTGATCTGAGCGCGGATGGCTCCGCGCTCAGAGTCCGAACGCATCCCGGACCTGGTCTTCGGTGAGCCCGTAGTCGGCCAGGCTGTAGTCGTGCCTGGGCCGGGCGCTCCCGGATCGGGACTCGGCGTCGATCCGAGCGACCTCGGTCCGAGCAGCGTCGCTCCAGGGGATGTCGAAGTGGGCGTAGATGGCCTCGACGGTGCCGACGGGGTCCTGGACGAAGCCGCGGTAGTCGACGTCGAAGAACTGCGCCTGATCGTACGCCGTCCGGGCCTCTCGGAAGGAGCGCCACGAGCGGGAGAGCATCTCCAGCTGGGTCGCCCCGATGGTCTCACCGACGAAGGTGGTCGACATCCCCGCGGTCGCCTCGGCGGAGAGCGAGCAGCCCGAGGCGACCGAGACGACCGGATCACGGTGGGTGACGACCACGAGCGCGTCCGGATAGACCTCCATGAGCGCGTCGAGCGCGACCAGGTGGGAGGGGTTCTTGAGCACCCAGCGCTTGTCGGTGTCGTTGAGCCCGATGAGCTGCAGGGTGCGTCGATGGAGCTCGTACGCGTCGCGCCAGTCCTGCTTCGCCAGCCAGGCCGAGTAGCGCGGGACGTTGGCCAGGGACTCGAACGAGATCGACTTGCCGCTCTGCCGCAGCACCCGCCAGCACTCCTCGACGCTGGTGGCATCCATGTAGTGGATCCCCATGAACTCGGGGTTGGCCACGTGGTGCTGCTGGTAGGCGCCCTGAATCGCGTTGAAGACCGGATCCTGCTCCCAGGTCTCGCGCGGGGGCCGTGGCTGGGGGAACTCGGTGAGCCAGGTCTCGAGCCCCTGATGTGCCGGGTCCGCGGCGAGCAGGCGGTGAAGAGCGGTGGTGCCGGTGCGGACGAGCCCGGTGACGAAGATCGGGCGCTCGATGCGTACGTCCTGGTGCTGGGGGTACTCCGCGAGCCGGGCCTGCGTCATCAGCCGGCCAACGAGGGCGGACTTCACCTGGGAGCGGTGGAAGTAGTTGCCGACCGGGGTCAGGCCGGCCTCGGGCGAGGCCAGGTCCTCGACCAGGAGCCGCAGCCCCTCCTCGTGGTTGGTCCCGCCGAAGTCGTTGAGTCCCGTGGTGCGGACGGCGGCGGCGCAGATGTCCTCGTACGTCCCGACATCCGCCCGCTCGCGGGGCGCAGTCTCAGTCATGGAACTCCCCGCAGTCCACGTTGAGCACGGTGCCGGTCACGGCGGAGGCCAGGTCGCTGCCGAGGAAGAGCGCCGCCCGGGCCACCTCCTCGGGGGTCGCGAGCCGCTTCAGGTCGGTGGGGGCGGCCTTCTCGGCGTACACCTCATCGTGGGTGCGTCCCGACTCCGACGCGATCCAGTCGAAGTAGGCCTTGTTGACGTCCTCGTAGATGTAGGACGGCGCGACGGAGTTGACCCGGATGCCTCGCGGGCCGAGCTCGGTGGCCAGGGATGAGGCGAGGTGCGCGAGCGCGCCCTTGGAGAGCTTGTAGCCGGCGAACTCGGGCTGGCTCTGGTAGAGCACCGCGGAGTTGAGCATCACGATCGCGCCGCCCGGCTTGTCGGGGGTGGCCGCCAGCGCATCGGCGAAGAGCGCCGAGAGCCGCAGCGGGGCGTACACGTTCGACTCCTGGGCCACCCGGAGAGCGTCGAGCGGGATCTGGGTGAGCGGGTCCATCGGCGGGATGCCGAAGGCGTTGTTGAGAAGTACGTCGACGTGCCCGAACTCCTCGAGCGCCGCGTCGACCAGGTGCCGGCGCGCGTCCTCGTCGGTGATGTCGGTCGGCACCACGAGCGCGCGCCGGCCGTGCTCCTCGATGACGCCTGCCATCTTCTTCAGCCGCTTCTCGGTGCGGCTCGCGAGCACCAGGTCGGCACCCATCAGCGCAGCCTGCTCGCCCAGCGAGCGTCCGAGGCCGGGGCCGACCCCCGAGAGCACGACGACCTTGCCATCCAGGAGTCCAGTCATGGCGCCTAGACTAGAACGTGTTTCACTTTTCTGAAAGGGGTTGCTCGGCGGGGTTCGCTCCGGTCAAGCCGGAAAGCTGAATCTGGCGACCTCGTCGACCCATTCGGCGTACGCCCCGATCTCCTTGGGCACCTGCTGCGCGCGAACCAGGTCCGCGTGAGCGCGGATCACCCGGGACCAGTCGGCACACGAGCCACAGATCGCCCGCCCGCAGTCCGCGGTGTGCTCGCGCGCCACCTTCTCGAGCAGATCACGGAAGGTCCCGCCATCCTCGCCGGCGGCCAGGGCTTCCACCACCGCCCCGAGCACCTCGACCGCCTGGGCGGGGGCGCCGACCAGGATCGCCATCAGGATCCCGAGGGCCTGATGGCCGGAGGGCTCGGCGCTCACGCCCACCGGCGCCGTACGCGCCAGTCGATAGACCGCGAGCAGCTTCCTGGCTCCCCCCGGGGTCGCGCAGAACCTGGCCAGCTCGCTGGTGAACAGCGCCTCGCCAGGGGTCATCTCGAGGTTCTCGACGGCGCCGTGGCGGCTGGCCTGGTCGCCGGTCCCAGCGGCCAGCGCGGAGGGCCACGACGGCACCGCCTGCCGCATCAGCGACCGCATGTACCGCACCGCGGGGTCACCGGCGAACGCCCTCAGCGCGAACGGCACGTCGAAGACCCTGGAGAGGTACGCCGCCGGATCTGCGACCCGACCCTCGATCGCCCGCAGCAGCGTCCGCGCGTCCACGGCCGCGATCACCGCGATCCCGTCCTGACCGCTCAGATCGTCGATCGCCCGCAGCACCCCGGCCGCGGTGGCCGGGTCGCACCTGTCCAGGTCGTCGACGTAGACGATCGTCCGGCTCGCCAGCGGCCGGGTCCGCGCGCCGGCCGGCGGGGGCCCGGGCGGGGCGGCTCTCAGGGCGGCCTCGTACGCCGCGACCTCCCGGTCCATGGCCGTCAACGCCATCGTGGTGCTCATCGGCTGGGCGCGCCGCTTGCCGCGGGGGCCTTCGTCCTCGGGATGACCCGCCAGCGCGGCCCGGAGCTCGGCCGCCCGCCGCTGGGCGGCCTGGTGCTTCGCCACCAGCGGCGGCGGCACGCTCGTGCCGGCGCTCCGCACGCCCTCGAGGACCGCACTCGCCACGTCCGACTCGGCGTACTGACGGGCATCGACGCGTACGTGCCTGGTGCGGGTGGAGCACGCCTCGTCGTGCTCGGAGAGCCACTCGACCCGCTCCTGCACCCTCCGCAGGAAGGTCGACCGGCCGCTGCCAGGCTGCCCCTGCACGGCTACCGAGATCGGGAGCTGGGTGTGCGTGGAGGCCAGCAGACGGGCCACTCGGTCGACATCTAGCCGGTGGCCGAGGACATCGTCGTCGATCCGTTCGCGGGCGGCAGCAGGAACAGGCGCCGGCTCGACCTTGGGCTCGGTTATGGGCTCGATCTTGGGCTCGGTCGCAAGGCCCGTCGCCGTGTCGGGGACCGGGCCGGTGACGATCGGAACCTCGGTGGTGTCCCCCTCCCCCGGCGAGTCAGCCGGGACGGGGTCCGGCGCGAGCTCGACCTGAGGCACCGCAGTGACCTCCGGCGCCGCAGGCGCCTTCGCCCTGGGCCTGGAGAGGTCCGCGGGCGGCGTGACCGGGAGGCCGAGCTCGTGCTCGACCGCCCGCAGAGCCTTGGCGAAGTCGGCCGCGCTCCAGTGCCGCCCGGCTCGGCGCTTGGACATCGCCTTGCGCAGCGCCCCCTCGAACATGACCGGGACATCGGCGCGACCGATGGGCGGCGGGTCGGACTCCCGGATCCGCTCCGACAGCGCCTCGGGGGCGTCAGCACCGGTCGCCCCCTCGAACGGCGTACGCCCGGCCAGCAGCGTGTAGCAGGTCGCGGCCAGGCTCCAGATGTCCGCCCAGGCGCTCGGCTCGGGCGGCTCGGAGAGCATCTCCGGGGCCATCCACGGCAGCGAGGTCGAACCGGCGCCGGCCGCACGACCGGCAGAGGAGAGGCTTCCGAAGCCGACCAGCTGCGGTTCGCCACCGGCGGTCAGCAGGATGTTCGCCGGCTTCACGTCGCCGTGCAGGATCCCGTGCCGGGCGGCGATGTCGAGCGCGCCCGCGACCTTGATGGTGATGCTCAACGCCTCCGCGACCGAGAGCCGCCCGCTCTTCCGGCGCGTCTCCAGGTCCCCGCCAGGACGGTGATCCATCACCACGAAGCTGCGATCGTCGTCGGTGATGCCGACGGTATGCAGCGGCAGGACGTGGGGATGGTTGGCGAGCTCGGCGACCTCCATGGTCTCCGCGGCGAGCGCGTCCCTGGCCTCGGCGCCGAGTCGGTCGTTCCAGACCTTCACGACGACGTCGACCTTCTCCCGCTGCGACTCGTAGACGAAGACCCCTGAGGATCCGCCCGCGCCGATCAGCCGGCGATGCCGGAATCCCGGAATGTCCGGTGGCTCGTGGTGGGGGCTGGCCATGGGCGGCAATCATAGGGGCCGTACGCCGTCGCGTCGCGACCCCTCCTCGCTGGACCCGGAACCGTCTCGGACCGACGCTCTTCAGCTGAGCATTCTGCGCGCAACTGCCCGCTGACGTGCGGTGATCCTCTCCGCATACCCCCCAGGGGTCAGACCTTCGGCGTACGGAAGCAGGCCCCGCACCTCGGCGACACTCACCTTGCGCACCGTCGGCCCGTCGGCGGCGGTGAGGTCACGCTCGAGCCTCTGCCAGCGCAACATCATCGAGCCGGTCCGGTGGCCGGTGGCCTCGAGCCAGTTCGCGATCGGCTTCCCGTGCAGGGGCGGGTTCTCGGAGATCACGAACCGCATCACGCCGTCGGGGTCGGTGACCGCCTGCGCCTTCGTGAGGCTGGTCTGATGGGTCTCGTAGTCGGTCGAGGCGTACCAGTCCGAGCCGATCTGGACGGCCTGATATGTGCAGTCGTCACAGCGCGGCACCTCCACCAGGAGCGCCTCGTCCTCGGCGAGCTCGTAGTGACCGATCGAGGAGAACTGCGACTCCAGCCCACCCGGCGTCCGGGCCGGCACGGTGAGCGTGTTCACCGGCTCCTTGTACTGGAAGAACTGGGGGAAGGCGAACCACGTCTGGATCGAGCCGGTCAGGGACCGGGCGGCGACCTCGTACTTCTTCCGGAGCAGGTCCTGGGTGAGCGGTCGCCGTGGGCGGCCGAGGGTGTCGGGGCGCTCGATCGTGATCGTGCCGCGGGTCTCGGTGTCCCAGTCGTTGAAGACCTCGCGCACGATCAGCGTCTTCGCGCCCGGCTCGGCCGTGAAGGTGAACTCGAAACCTCCATCTGGGTCGAGCTGGAGCTTGCGGTCGTCGAAGGCCATCAGGCTGGTCGCCGCGGAGTCCGCGGTGTAGGCACCACCCATCACCTGGAAGGAGAGGTCGGCACTGGTCCCGCGCCGGCCGCGGACGACGTACTCGACGCCCTCTCGCAGGTAGGCGTTGAAGTAGATCGCATCAGGGTTGTCCAGCCCCTGCTTGGAGAACTGATGGGTGGGGTTCACGAAGAGCGGCTGCTCGAGGTCGTAGTCGAAGGCCGTCTGCATCGCCATCCGGATCCGGCCGGAGAGGTATTCATAGCCCTCCAGCCGGTCGGCTTCGGTGCGGATGAACGGCGCGTTGGCGATCAGCTCCTCCGCCTCCGCGATCGCCCGCTGGAGCGGTTCGGTCAGGCCGTACGCCGCGCTCTGCTCGGTCACTGTCCAGCCTTCGCGATGATGTTCTCCCCGTACCACTCCAGGTGCTTGATCTTCTTCTCCAGCGGCTCGGGATCGGGACCCTTCACATAGGGGTCGCGGAACCCGACGATGCAGTCGGTCACGCCCTTCTCCTCGAGGCGTTTGATCCCGTCGAGGTCGTACGCGTCGTAGCTGATCACGTGGATCTCGAAGTCGTCGCGGGTATCACCCTCCTCGCGCCGGATCTCGGCGAGGCGCGCCAGCAGGCGATCGAGCTCCTCGCCGTCACCGCCGGCGTGCATCCAGCCGTCCCCCTTGAGGACCGCGCGGCGGAGCGCGCCATCGGCATGGCCGCCCACGAGGAGCGGAATCCTCTCGGTCGGCGCGGGGCGCTGCTGGAGCGGCTCGAACCTGTAGAACTCGCCGTCATAGCCGAAGTAGTCCTGGTCCAGGCCGTCCGGAGAGGCCGCCGGCGCAGTGAGGCCACGCAGGATGTCCATGCACTCGTCCATCCGCTTCCCGCGGCGCTTCCAGTCGACGCCGAGGGCGGCGAAGTCCTCGGGCCACGGCGACAGGCCGACACCAAGGCCGAGCCGGTTGCCCGAGAGGAAGGCCAGGCTCGAGGCCTGCTTGGCGGCCAGCACCGGCGGTCGCACCGGCAGCTTCACCACGAACGGGGTCAGGCGCAGCGTCGTGGTCACCGCGAACAGGTGAGCGCACAGGATGAACGCCTCGATGAACTCCTTGCCCTGCAGGAACTCCCGGTCACCGGTGTCGGTGTAGGGATAGGTCGAGTCGGACTCCTCGGGATAGATCAGGCTGTCGGCGACGGTCATGCTGGTGTAGCCCGCTCGCTCGGCCGCCTGGGCCAGCGGTGCGTAGTAGTCGGCCTGCGTCATTGCCTCGGCATAGGTGAAGCGCATGCACCAACACTAGAACGTGTTCTATGTTTGTGCTACCCCGGTGTTCGAGCCACTACTCCGGTGTTCGAGCTTGTCGAGACCCAAGGAGACATGCATGCCCTCAGAACGTCCTCCCGGCCTCGACTCGCCGGTGACAGCGAAGATCATCAAGTACGGCGCCCGCGCCAACACGGCGCTGTTCAAGCTGACCAACGGCCGGGTCGGCGGGAAGTGGCGGGTGATGGCCGGCTGGCGCAAGCCGGCCCCGGTTCTGCTGCTCGAGCACGTCGGCCGGAAGTCGGGCCGCACCTTCACCACTCCCCTGCTGTTCATGCGTTCGGGCGCTGACCTCGTGATCGTCGGCTCTCAGGGCGGGCTGCCCAAGGACCCACAGTGGGTCGCCAACCTGCGCGCCCAGCCGGACGTCACCGTCCGTCTCCCCCGCGGCGGCCGCCGCCTCGTCCGCGCGCGTGTCGCCAACTCGTCGGAGCGGGCCACGCTGTGGCCTCAACTGCTGGAGACGTACGCGGACTTCGAGACCTACCAGACCTGGACCGACCGGGAGATCCCGGTCATCGTCCTCTCACCCCGTTGAAGGAGACACCCGTGGACATCCAGAGGCTGATCGACCGCGCCGAGATCGCCGACGCCCTGACCCGCTACACCCTCGCCGTCGACACCGGCGACTGGGACGCCCTCGACACCGTCTTCACCTCCGACGCCGCGATCGACTACTCCGAGTCCGGCGGCACCGTCGGGGCGTTCCCCGAGGTCAAAGCGTGGCTGGCCGAGATGCTCCCCGCCTTCTCCAGCAGGCGCCTGCACACCGTCGGCCAGATCTCGTACGCCTTCTCCGACTCCGGCGACGAGGCGGAGATCGTCGCCTACTTCGACAACCCCATGGTCATCTCCGACGGCTCCGACGGAGAACGCGTCGTCGAGGTCGGCGGCCTCTACCGCCACACCTTCGTCCGTACGCCGCAAGGCTGGCGCTCCCGCAAGCTCCACGAGGAAGTCACTTGGACCCGCGGGTTCTGACCGGCACCATGTGCCCGTGACACATGTCGTTCGCCCACGGCTCGAAGACGACCTGCCGGCGCTGGCCGAGGCGCTGATCGAGCAACAACCGCTGACTCGATATCCCGTGCGCAACCCGCTGCCGTTCCCGGTCAACGACTTCCTCCACTTCGGCGACGCCATCGGCGCCTGGACCGCGACCGCGGGTGGCACACCGGTCGGGCACATCGCCACGACCGCGAGGCACACTGGCGTGAACGGTGGTGACGAGCTCGACCGAGCCTGCGCGGCAGCGCACGGCTGTGACGTCGAGGACCTCGTCTGGCTCAGCGCCTTCTTCGTCGGCTCCGCCGCCCGACGTACGGGACTCGGCCGCACGCTGCTCCGAACGGCAGTCGACAGTGTCCGCGGCTCCGGCGGCCACCCGTGTCTCGAGGTCGTCCCAGCCTTCCCTGCTGCCTTGAAGCTCTACGAGTCCACAGGTTGGACCGAGGTGCTCCGCACCCGCCCGGACTGGCTCGCCGGCGCACCCGACAGCGACGGGCTCGAGGTCGTCGTCATGGTTCTGCGCTGAGTGATCTGCCCGGAGCCAGCCGGCCGCCTGGTCTGCTCAGGGCCGCGTCGTGCTGGGTTGGCTCATCAAGATGGCCCGCGCCGCTCCCGCTACTGAGTCCACGATCAGGTCGGGCTGGTAGCCCCTCGGCTCGGTCCCATCGCAGTCGATCCATGCTGTTCGCAGACCAGCCGTGTTCCCCCAAACTCAGGCAGTCGCAGCTTGGTCGACCAAGGTCCCGTCGAGATCCAGAGCGATGAGCGGCACAGCGCCAACCGTATGCGGGCCGGTCGACTCAGCAGGCTCGAGCGACCTGATCGGTCAGCGGCTCATAGGTTCCATCGGGGAAGCGGACGTACTCGAAGCCGAGCGGCGAGCGCCAGACGAACGTGCCCGGGGTCGGCTGGGTGTATGTCCAGCCGCCGAAGGTCTTGAGGCGGTGGTGGCTGCGGCAGGTCTTGGCGAGGTTCGACGAGGCGGTCTGGCCTCCGTCGTCGTACGCCTCGAGGTGCTCGGTGTCGGCCAGCCAAGCCGATCGGGTGCAACCTGGGTAGACGCAGGTGCCGCCGGCGATGAGCGCGGCCTGTTCGTGCTGGGTTGCCGACGGGGCATAGCCGTCGCGGGTGATCTCGGCATTCAGGTCGATGACCTTGACGGGACGTACGACGGTGCCGGGAGTCAGCGCCCACTCGTCAACACGCTCGATCGGCACGATCGCGCCGAAGTTGTCGACACTGACCAGGCCTGTCCCACGTAGGTCGCCCTGGTCGACATGGCAGTAGAGATGGAGCACGCGAGCGGTGTCGGTCACGCCGGCGTCGGCGGCGTAACGGCGAGCAAGCTCCCCGAGTGCTTTTGCCCGGCGGCGGCCGACGGACCAACCGGCGAAGCGGTCGTCACTGCTGAGCTCACGGGCGATCGCGGCGACCGCGTTCTCGAGATCGGCGGCATCGACGAGATCCATGGTCGCGTCGACGTGAGCGTGACCGGTCGCCGGTCCGTCGCCGAGTCGGCCGGGGTCCTCATCGAACAGTGTCGGTGCGTTGAGATCGACATCGACGCGGAACTGCTCGGCCTTCTCCTCCGCCGCGAGCGCGGCACCCTCGGGATCGAACATCGCGAAGGCCTTCTCGACCAGGCGCGAGATGGTGACCCGGCCCCGCTTGTGCAGGATCGGCGCGACCTGGGCATCGACCCAGCCGGCCGCCTCCGGCGAGAGCTTCTTGGTGAGCTCGGCGACCTGTCGCGCGCGCCATCCCTCGACCGAGTAGTCCAGGATCCGCGCCCACACCCTCGGGAGGCGCTGCGCCAACTCCATCACATCGCCGGCCAACCGGCGTACGGATCCCAACGGCATCCCCAGCACCGGCCCGAGCTCCATGACCGCGAACTCCGAGACCTCGGCTGCACCTTCTCCCGCGAGGCTGAGCGCACGATCCTCGAATAGTCCCGCATCACGGTCGTAGGCGACATCATCAGAGCTGCGCGGCGGCCGCTCCAGCAGATAGGACGCAACCAATACGAGCCGGTCGTTGGCTGCCCTGACCTCGTCCACGCGGGTCTGCGCAAGGCTGGCGAGGAGGTCATGAGTGGGGGTTGTCCCGAGCCGTGATTCCATGCCTAATTCTACCTCTGACCTGCGAAAAGAGGAAGGTCGCTTAGCGCGTTTCGGGCAGATCAGGAACGGGAGTCGACCGGACAACCGCACCTCTGAAACTTCCTCGCAGGTGAGCTTCAAGCCGTGAGAGCATCCTCCGATGCGACGGCTCGCACACTGCGTATTGGAAACGATGTCCGGCCGAGGTCGAGCTCTACCTTCACGCCGAGAGACCGAGAGCACGAGCCTCGATCCAGCTCGGGATCACTTGGACCGCTGGCACGGCCGACGGCACTGGAACGACCCGATCCGGCACAATCCGCCCGTCACCCGAGCGCACGCGCCACGAAGACATGTTCCATGCCCGGCCGGTCTGGTGCGCCCCGTACGTCGCTCACGGTGAAGCCGTGGGAGAGGAGGTCGTGCTCGATCTCCGGACGGTCGCGGAAACGGAGGGTCGATGACGACGCCAGGATCTCGTCGCCGATGGTGGTCGAACCCTCGAACGTGACCAGCGGGAGGTCGACGACCGTGACCGTGCGGGTGACGACGGCTATGCGGCCGTCGGGTAGTTGGACCGTGGTCGGCGCGATGTCCCAGCCCTCCCAGGCCCGGACCTCGGGTCGGCGGGTCTCGAATACGAACCAGCCGCCAGGACGGAGCGCGGCGTGAACCGCAGTCAGGGTGTCGGACCAATCTTCATCGGAGACGAAGACCTGTGCGACGTTGCCGGTCATGACCGCCATGTCGGCGCCGACGGAGAGGCCGGCGAGGGCGGCGGCGTCACCGTTGATCCAAGTGACTCGGTCGGCGTACGGCTTGGTGTGGGCGACGTCTAAAGATGCCTTGGCCGGGTCGACGCCGACGACGGAGAGCCCTTCACCGGCCAGCCGAACGGCGAGCGATCCCGTCCCACACCCGATGTCGACGACGTGACGAGCACCGAGCTCAGCTGCGATCGAGACGTAGGCATCCAGGTCGGAGCGGTCATCGTCGAAAACGTCGTAGAGCACTGCTTGACGAGGGTCCGCGAACGCGGCATCTGGTTCTCGCATCGGCTCCAAACTAGCCGCAGTCGATTCCGACGCGCATATGGTTATCCGCGCCCCCGAGACACTCGGGCGCGGGCGCTGATCAGGCTCGGGCGATGATGTGAATCTGCGATCCCACTCGACGGTACGGGTCGCGCCGGCCCGCTTCCACCTCGGCCGCCAGGCATTCCTGAAGGGTGTCTGGGTCAGGGGCTTCCGCAGCTTCGCGCCCGTCGGTGAAGACGCGCACGCCGTACCAGGCCTCGACGCTCAGGCCAGCCCTCTCGCACCAGCCGAGCACGTCCTCGAGACGGTGCGCCTCGGCGTCGGCGCCGAGCTCGTTGACGTAGGTCATGTCGTCGAACGCGGCTAGCGCCTTCGCCCACTGGCCACGAAGACCCGGCCGGAGGGCGAGGGCATCGCCGTTTCGCATGGTGAAGGAGAGCAGCCCACCAGGGCGTATCTGCTTGGCGAGGGCAGGCAGCGCGGCTTCGGGGCCCGGGAGGTACATCAGCAGCCCGTGAGCGCAGACCAGGTCGAACTGCTCATCCGGGAGGAGCGCGTCCAGATCGTCCAGGGTGCCCGCGAGCGTACGGACCTCGACCCCTGCCGCATCTGCCGCCTCGTCGAGTCGCTGCAGCAGGTCACTCGACGGGTCGACCCCGGTGACCTGGAGCCCGCCGGCTGCGAGGAGTACGGCCTGGGTGCCCTGGCCACACCCGACGTCCAGAGCCGTCGAGACCGCGCCCAGATGCTCGCTCAGCTGGGCTGCGATCACTCGCTGCCGCACGACGTTGCGCAGACTGCCGAGTCGGTCTGTCCAGATGGATTCGACTGTTCCGAACGAGGTCATGACCGCGATTGTCACAGACCGCGCACGTACGCGCTGGTCAGCCGACGCCGATCAGCCGAGGCCGGGGCGGGCGTGGAGGGCGCCACCGGACTCGTAGAGGAGACCCTTGTCCTTGATGAGCTGACCGGCGGCGGCCAGGATCGGGGTGTCGCCGACGGCGGAGCCTGCCATCGAGACGATCGCTTCGAACATCTTGACCGCAGCGTCGTCGACGGCCGGCCAGTTCCACTCCGCGGGAGCAGCACCGATCGGCTCCACGGCGTGCCAGCGGGCCGCGCGGGCCTCCGCCATCGTGGTCAGCGTGCTCCAGCCGAGGCCACCGAGACCGACGACACCGCCGAAGTTGAGGCCGATCAGGCCCCAGCCGTTGCACTGGTACTCATAGGCCGAGGGACCGAACTCGGACTCGTCCAGCTCCACCCGGGTGATCACCGGCTCGGGGCCGGTGTTGGGGGCGTAGAGCTTGAACGAGGGCCGCGGGGAGAGCAGCGAGGCCGACGCCGTCGTGGTGATCTCGCTCAACGGCTGGCCAGGCGCCGAGTAGGCGTCGAAGACCCGGAAGCCGAGATCGAGGGCATAGCCGACGACGAAACGACGGTCGTCCTGCGCGGCGTAGAAGTTGCGATTGAACACGTTGGGGGAAACCTCGCTTGAGCCCCACCGAGCAGCCGTTAGGTTCGCTACGGAGGACCCGTTGGGATGTGGTTCGGGCAGCGCGACACTATCGCGCCAGACACCTCGATCTGGCAACCGGTTGATGATCTGTGTCTGGCGCGAGTCCCTCAGGAGTAGGTGCCGCGGACGGTGTCGGTGGTCGGCAGCGACTGGCAGCCAAGCCGGATGCCATCGTCGAGATCCTCCTGCTCCAGCACATCGTTGCGAAGCATCTTCACCTCACCCTCGAGCAGCCGGAACGCGCACGCCGAGCACTCGCCCTCGCGACAGGAATAGGGCGCCTTGACGCCCTTCGCCTCGAGGAAATCGAGCATCGGGGTGCCCGGGTCCCAGTCTTCGTACGTCGTGGTGGCACCGTCGAGCTCGATCTCGAGCCTGGCGGGCTGCTGCTTGGGGCCATCGTCGACGCGATGTCCTGAGCTTGTCGACGGGACCTCGGCCTCCGCATCCTTGACGGGGACTGCCTCGCCGAACGGGTTGCCACCCAGTGAGGCGAACTTCTCCTGATGGCGCCGCGCGCGCGGGAACTCCAGCTCCTTGAGCGCGGCGACCGTCGCCTTCATGAACGGCGCAGGGCCACAGACGAAGGCGTCGTACGTCAGCCGGTCGGACGCGAACGCCTTGATCTGCTCAGCGGTCGGCAGCCCCTGGACGGACTCGAGCCAGTGGACGACCTGGAGCCGGTCCGGATGCTCGGCGGCCAGCCGCGCCCACTCCTCGGCGAAGATCACCGAGCGCTCGTCACGGTTGGCGTAGAAGACCACGATCCGCCCTGTTCCCTCCCTCAGGGCGGATCGGGCGATCGAGATGATCGGGGTGACACCCGATCCGCCGGCGAAGAGGAGGAAGTCGGCGTCGATGTCGGCCGGGGTGAAGATCCCGCTCGGCGGGAGCACGCGCAGGGTGTCGCCGGGGCGGAGGTTGTCGCAGATCCAGTTGGACGCGTAGCCGTCCGCAGTGCGCTTGACAGTCACCGTGAGCGGGTCGCCCGGGGCGCTGGAGAGCGAGTAGCAGCGGGCCGCGAGACCGTCGCGGTCGCTCGGCACTGCGACGGTGAGGAACTGTCCCGGCCTGGGCTGGAACGCGTGCCTCACGTCCTCGGGGAGCTCGAAGACGATCGAGCGGGCGTCCGCGGTCTCCTCGACGACGTCGCGAACGGGAAGTAGAAAGGAGTCAGTAGCCATCCTCGGCCCCGATCTGGATCCGGCCGTCGGCGACGGCTGCTTCGATGGACGCGGCCAGACGAGGACAGCGGGCGTGGACGAGCCGTTCGCCGCCGGCGGCGGCCTTGCGACGTACGAGGTCCGGACACTGGGCCTGCGCCTCGGCCGTCCACTGGACGGAGGTCTGGTGCTCGCTGTTCTTCTTCACCCCGACGCGGGCGAGGCAGTCGAGGCACTCCATCTCGACCAGGCGGGCCTGGGTGTAGAGCCGCTGGTCCTCGATGGTGTCCTGCGAGGTCGGGACGAACGAAGCCATCAACTGACCCCTGCGTCGCTCGACTCAGGGTTCTCAGCCTTCTCCGCCTTCTCCGCGTTCTCGGCCTTCTCGGCCTCGATCCGGCGGAGGTTCTCGGCGACCTCCTCGTGCCAGAACTCGTTGGCCTTGGTGGTGTCGACCTCGAACTCGAAGCGAGCGCGCATCTCGGGCTCGATGTCGGCGACATCGACGTAGAACTGCTCGTACCAGCGGCGCAGCTGGTAGACCGGGCCGTCCTCCTCGCAGAGGAGCGGGTTCTGCACCGGCGCCTTGTTCTCCCAGATGGCTACGTCCTGCAAGAAGCCGTCGCCGAACATGTCGGCGTACTTCCTGCCGATGAAGTCGGCGGTCTTGTCGTCGAGACCCTCGGGTTTCTTGACGGTGATGCCGTACTGCAGGAGGAAGGAGTCCGGGCCGGTCGGGATGTGGGAGTTGATCAGGATCACCTCGGTCACGAAGCCCTTGTAGTCGACCTCGAGCCAGTTGATCATGTACGCCGGTCCGTAGTAGGTCGCCTCGGACTTCAGGAACATGTCGGCATCACCGTAGCCGCCGGCCACGTCCGGTCGCCCCTTCGACGCCATGTACTGCGTCGCGGTGTGGTCCTCGAAGACGTTGCGGAAGTCGGTCGGGAACGCGAAGTGCACGTAGTAGAAGTGCGCCATGTCGACCACGTTGTCGATCAGCTCGCGGCAGTGACTGCCCTTGATCGGCACGGTGTTCCAGATCCAGTCGGTGTAGATCTCGCGATCGCCGATGTCGGACAGCTCCGGCGGCAGGATGTCGTGGTCGGCCTTGGAGCCCTCGGGGTCGTGCCAGATCAGCAGCGCGTCGTTGCGGATCACGGTCTCGTACGCCTTGGTGCGGGCGCGCAGCGGGACGCGGCGGGCGTACGGGATCTGCTTGCAGCGGCCGTCGGCGCCCCAGCGCCAGTCGTGGAACGGGCAGCCGACCTCGTCGCCCTTCACGGTGCCCTGGGTCAGGTCGCCGCCCATGTGACGGCAGTAGCCGTCGAGCACGCCCAGCTCGCCCTTGGAGTCTGCCCAGACGACCAGCTTGCCGCCGAACGCCTCGACAGCATGTGGCTTTCCGTCCCTGAACTCGCTGGCCAGGCCCAGACAGTGCCAACCGCGCGCGAAGCGCTCCGGCTGTGAGCCGTGATCGAGCGTGCGGGTCTGGGTGGTGGGGTCGGCCATCGTCGTACCTTCCGCTGGGGTCTATCAAAAAGGTGGAACGTGTTCTAGTTTTATCACATGCATGTGGCCTTGACACCCGCCCAGGAGCAACTTCGCTCAGAGCTCAACTCCTATTTCGCCCAGTTGGTCACGCCGGAGCGCCGGGCAGCGCTGGCCCGAGCGTCCGGCGAGTTCGGCGGCGAGGCCGATCAGGAGGTCTATCTCTCGACCATCCGCCAGATCGGCGCGGACGGCTGGCTGGGGATCGGCTGGCCGAAAGAGTACGGCGGCCAGGACCGCTCGATGATCGAGCAGCTCATCTTCACCGACGCCGCCGCCGTGGCCGGGGTGCCGATCCCCTATCTCACGCTCAACACGGTCGGTCCGACGATCATGCGGTTCGGGACCGAGGAGCAGAAGGCGTACTTCCTGCCGAAGATCCTCGCCGGGGAGCTGCACTTCTCGATCGGCTACTCCGAGCCGGGCTCGGGCACCGATCTCGCTTCCTTGCAGACTCGCGCAGTGCTCGACGAGGGCGCTGGCGAGTGGGTGATCAACGGCCAGAAGATGTGGACCTCGCTGATCCAGTATGCGGACTGGATCTGGCTCGCCTGCCGGACAGAGCCGGACGCGTCGCGCCACAAGGGGCTGTCGATGATCCTGGTGCCGACGTCCTCGCCGGGGTTCTCCTACACGCCGGTCCAGACCGTGGCCGGGGTCGGCACCTCCGCGACCTACTACTCCGATGTGCGCGTGCCTGCGTCGAACCTCGTCTCCTCGCGCGGCGGGGGCTGGGCGCTGATGACCAACCAGCTCAACCACGAGCGGGTCGCACTCACCTCGGCCGCGCCGCTGGTCCACTCGCTCGGGTTGGTGAAGGAGTGGGCCCAGACGACCACCATCCCAGGCGGTGGCCGGGTGATCGACGCCGAATGGGTCCAGCTGGCCTTCGGACGGGCGCATGCGCGCATCGAGGCACTCTCGCTGATCAACTGGAAGCTCGCCTCGGACGCCGACCATGGGGTGGCACTCTCCCCGGCGGAGGCATCGGCCACCAAGGTCTACGGGTCGGAGCTGGCGACCGAGGTCTACCGGACACTCATGGAGATCGTCGGTCCGCACGCGGGACTCACGGCCGACTCCCCCGGCGCCGTCCTCGCCGGCCGCCTCGAGCGGTTCCATCGCTCCTCGCTGGTCATGACCTTCGGTGGCGGCACCAACGAGATCCAACGAGACATCATCGGCTACGTGGGCCTCGGCCTCCCCGCCGCCAAGCGCTGACCATCCACCCGTCGGTCGAGCCGCGAGCGCAGCGAGCGTGTCGAGACCAACACAGTCGATTGTGAGACCACCATGGACTTCTCCTTCTCCACCGAATCCGACGAGGCCGCCGAGCTCGCGGCGAAGATCATCGGCGACGCCACCTCGGTCGACCGGCTGCGTACGGTCGAGGCGGCTGCCGGCGACCTCGGCCGCTTCGACTCCGCGCTCTGGTCCTCCCTCGGCGAGGCCGGGCTGCTCGGGCTCCATCTGCCCGAGGCGTACGACGGGGCCGGGCTCGGCATCGTCGAGCTGTGCCGGGTGCTCGTCGAGTCCGGGCGGCGCGTCGCGCCGATACCGCTGGCGACGCACGGGCCCTGCGGGCTGCTGCTCGCCGAAGCGGGACCGGCCGAGACCGCTGAGGAGGCGCTGACCGACGTCGCCGACGGTTCTCGAGTGCTCGCGGCCGCCGTCTCCGAGGAGCACGCCCATCTCCCCGACTCTCCCACCGTCGTCGCCACCGTCGACACGATCACTGGCGTGAAGACGCTGGTCAGGGGCGGGATGATCGCCGACGCATTCCTGGTGACCGCGTCGGTGCCGGACGGCACGACCGGCGTCTTCCTCGTCGACTCGTCCGCGGCGGGAGTCGACCGCCAGGCGCAGCACACCAGCGACGGCGACGTCACCGCGTTGGTCTCGTTCGCTTCCACGCCTGCTCGTCGGATCGGCGACGCTTCTGCCGCCGCCCGTCTCGGCGATCTGCTCACCGTCGCCGCAGCCGCCGAGCTGTTGGGCATCACCGAAGGTGCGCTGGAGCTCACCTCCTCCTACGCCAAGACGCGAGAGCAGTTCGGCCGCGCCATCGGCACCTTCCAGGCGGTCTCCCAGCGACTGGCCGACGGGTTCATCGACGTACTCGCCCAGCGACTCACCCTCTGGCAGGCCGTCTGGCGGACCTCGTCCGGGCTGCCCGCCGCCGACCAGGTCGCCGTGGCCAAGCTCTGGGCCGCCGACGCCGCTCATCGCCTCGCCCACACGACCGTCCACATCCACGGCGGCGTCGGCATCGACCTCGACGGGGTGGCGCATCGCTACTTCACCGCCGCCAAGCGATTCGAGTTCGTCTACGGCGGAGCTACGGAGCAGGCGCTGCGGATCGGGCGCGCTCTGGCCGTGTCCTGATCGGCTGCTGACCTTCCGAGAGGCCCCGGCGCTCGCCGGGGCCTCTGTTCTTGGCGGTTGTTTGTGCGGTATCGCGGCGAACAAGTCTCGTGTGCGATAGTGCGTTGGCATATCAGATTCGGCGATCGCCGCATTCTGATTGAGTCCGCGCCAGCGCGGATGCCGTGCGCTGTTCGCGCCGGCGCCGGCGCCTTCGTTGGCGCCGGTCGCATCATTGCGCCCCGCTCTCGACGGCATGGTGCCGCGGCGAGCGCGATCAGTTGGTTCGCTCCCCCAGGCCGGAGGCGTCTGTCATCCTGTGCGGATGTCAGCACAAGAGATGATGGAACGGCTCGCAAAGGTCATCGATGCCCATCGGTGGGACGAGCTTCCCGCGCTGCTCCATCCCGAGTTCTCGTGTCTCTACGTCCACACAGGCGAGACGTTCGACCGGGACTCCTGGGTACGAACGAACGCGGAGTATCCCGGCTTCCAGAACCTCCGGCTCCTCGACTGCATCGCCGACAACGAGCGGGCGGCAGGCCGAGGTCACGTCACAGGGACATCCGATGGCGAGCTCCAGCATTTCGAGGTGGCGACGTTCATCACGTTGCGCGACGGGCTCATCGTCGACATGACCGAGGTGTGGGCCGACGTCGACCTCACTCCGCCGGCGGGGGCCAGGCCTCAGTCATAGCCGTGAGTCACAGCCGTGCCATCTTTGCGGAGGTGGCACGCTGGCCGCCTCCGTATGGGTCGGCTGGATGTGTGTCCGTTTGGTCGCGTGTCTGGTTCCAGCACGGGTGGGGCCAATACTTTGTCCGGCTTGGGAGATTTAGAAGCAGGGTGTCTGGGCTGGGTGCCATTTGGGTGTCTTGCGGGCTTCCAGCAGCGGTTCAGGTTGGGTTTGGGATACCTGTCCCTGATCGGGTTTTCGGTCGTTTTCGTTCCAGTTTCCTGCGTGCTTCCGGGTCCATAATATGTTATGGTGGGGGTAGGCGTGAACGTGAAGGCCGACCACCTCGACAGAGGCGTGCCTCTCAGCCCCGGAGACAACGGGCGTGGGGTATTCCA
>NZ_JBEXSD010000021.1:0-78368 GCF_040613495.1 Nocardioides sp. NPDC006273
CCATGGGGCCGCTGGAGCGAGTGGCTGACCGCCAACCCCGACCGCGTCCCCGGCACCCAGAGCCGCTGGTCGCAGGGGAAGGACCTCTCCTTCACTGCGCCGACTCGGCTACACGAGACGGGCTTGCGCCCGTTCGCCTCGCTCGCTTCGCTTCGCTCCAAGGCGTGCAGATGCGCCGACTCGGCTGCACACGACGGGCTGCGCCCGTTAGTCGAGCCCGATTGAGAACGCGGCTTCCAGGTCGACCTGGGAGTAGGTGCGGAAGGCGATGTGGGTCTCGGTCTCGAGGACGCCGGGGACCTTGTTGACCTTGTCTGCGACGACCACGGCCACGTCCTCGTGGGCGCGGACGCGCACCAGGGCGATGAGGTCGATCTGACCGGTGACGGAGTAGACCTCGCTGACTCCGTCGATGGCGGCCACGGCCTCGGCCACCTCGGGGATCTGGGAGACCTCGGCATTGATGAAGACGATCGCTGTGATCACGCAGGTCACGTTAGCCGATCGCACTAGAGGGCTGCTGCCCGGCGGCCCGCACCACCGATCGGACAGGTCCAGTCGCCCTCGATGTGGGCGAGGCGCACACCGGGGGACTCCAACCAGCGCAGCACCAGCTCGGTCTCCTCGGCGCTCGCGGCCGGAACCGGACCGGGTGCGTCCAGGACCGTCTCGGCGCTGAGCTGGAGGTCGGCGACGTAGGAGTGCGCGTTGGCCTCGCGCGGGATCACCCCGGCCGCCGCGAGCCGACCGTGACGGACCACATGGACCGCCCAGCGGCCGCTGTCCTCCCGCCGGATCGCGGTGAGGTCAGGCAGCCGGGTCAGCGCGCTGAGCCGCTGCGTGCGGGCGGCGGCGCGCAGGTAGGAGGCCAGCCGGTCGCGGTGGACGGCAGCCTCCTCGAACCGCTCCTGCTCGGCCAGGCCGGTGAGCCGCTCGGTGACCGTCTCGACGACCTCGTCGGGCCGGTGGAGGAGGGACTCGCGGACGCGTGAGACCAGGGCCGCGTACGTCTCCGCGGAGACGCTCTGGTCGCACGGGCTCAGGCAGCGGTGGAGCTCGGCGAGGACGCACGGGGTCCGCTTCGGGAGCAGGGGGAACCGGTCGGAGCATTGCCGGATCGGGAAGGTGTCGTGCAGCGCCTGGAGCGCCTTCTCGGCGACCTTCCTGGAGCCGAACGGGCCGAGGTAGTCGGCGTCGTCGTCGAGCACCTGCTTGACGAGCGACAGCCTGGGCCACGGCTCCCGGGTGAGCTTGACGAAGTGCATCTTCTCCGGCCGTCGCGAGCGGCGGTTGTAAGGCGGCTTGTGCTCGGCGATCAGGCGCAGCTCGCGCACGCCCGCCTCCAGCGCCGTCGCGCACTCGATCGCCTGCACGGTCGTGGCCAGGCCGACCATCTCGCCCATGCGGGACCGCGTCTCAGAGGCGGTGAAGTAGGTGCGTACGCGGGTCCGCAGGTCCTTCGAGGTGCCGATGTAGAGGACCCGGCCCTGGGCGTCCTTGAACAGGTAGACGCCGGGGGCGTGCGGCAGGTCCTCGGCCAGGTGACGCTTCTTGCGCTGGGCGGTGGTGACCTTGGCCGAGAAGACGCTGAGGTCCTCGAGGGTCTGCACCCCGATGTTGCCGAGGCGCTCCATCATCCCGTGGAGGACGTCGACGGTCGCGCGGGCGTCGGAGAGGGCGCGGTGGTTGGGCGTCGTGGGGGAGCCGAAGACCCGGGCGAGCGAGCCGAGCTTGTGGTTGGGCGACTCGTCGCGGGTCACCACCCGGCGGGCGATCTTGACCGTGTCCAGCACCTCGAACCGCGGCCACGGGCGCTGCTGCTCGGCCGCGCAGTGCTTGAGGAAGCCGACGTCGAAGGGGGCGTTGTGGGCGACCAGCACGCAGCCCTCGGCGAACTCGAGGAACGTGGGCAGCACCGACTCGATGGTGGGGGAGGAGGCGACCATCGAGTTGGTGATCCCGGTCAGCACGGCGATGGACGGCGGAATCCCGGTGTGAGGATTGACCAGGGTCTGGAACTCGCCCAGCACCTCGCCACCGCGCACCTTCACCGCCCCGATCTCGGTGATCATCCCGCCGTTGTCGGGGCTGTTGCCGGTGGTCTCGAGGTCGACCACGCAGAAGGTGAGGTCGCGCAGCGGCCTGCCGAGCTCGTCGAACCCTCGCTGCGCCTCCCAGTCCCCGGTGACATGCTCGCGCTGGCGGCGAGCGACCGCACGGGCGCGCATCTCCAGGCGCGCCTCACGCACCGCCGGACTACTTCGCATGCGAACACATTAGCGAGTGCCGCCGACACTCCTGCGCCACTAGGGTGTGGTCCACCTGACAGGGGAGGTGCGGGCGATCGCGGCGAGAAACGGGGGCAACGAGGGCTCCACGGGCGGGAACGAGGAGCGCCCGTGGGCGCGCTGGTTCGCTCGCTCGGGCTCGTTGCAGGTCGAGCCGGCAGAGGCCGGCGAGCAGGCCAGGACGTTGCTGGACGCGGACGGGCTGGCCGCGGCGCTGCGGTTCAACGAACGAGTTCTCGACACGCTGACCGGCGACCTGGCGGGCCTGGTCGAGTACGTCACCGTGCTCGACGGCGCGCAGACCGATGAGGTCCTCAACACCCAGAAGCTGATCGACAACGCCTTCGCGCGGGTCGCCGCCCAAGGTGTCGACCGGTTCGTGGCCTGGCTCGCGCAGCTGCGTACGCAGGGCCGTCCGGCCATCGCGGTCCAGGCCCTGCACGCGTACGGTCGAATCGCGGACGGCGACCCGGCCGCCGCGGCGACCTCCCTCGACTCGGCCGCGGACCGGGTGATCCTGATCGCGGCGGCCGCGTTGCACCGCCCGCCCGAGGACGCTGCCCGGCTGGCGATCGAGACCGAGCACGATGCCTCCATCGCCTATGCCGTCATCCACGACGTGCTCCGGCAGCGGACCGTCCCCGACATCGCGCGGTTCCTCCGGGCCCTGCACCTGCTCGGCGCGACGGCGCTGGTCAACGACACCGTGAAGCAGTTCGCGGCCCTCTCCAGCGGCCGCTCGAACCTCGACAAGGCGCTGCTCTACGTCGCGCTGGACGCCACCCCGAGGCTTCGGGAGATCTCGCTGGACCTGCTCTGGCGCACCCTCGGCGCGATCGGTGATTTGGGCCGGACGCCGGGTCCCGGCCAGCAGCACGACCTCGTCGCCGCGTTCTGGGCGCTGTGCCCGGGCGGCCGCGTGCTCGAGGACTGGTTCAAGCTGCGCCTCGACGGCAGGGAGAATTCCGAGGAGGCGCGTGAGCAGGTGGTCCTCCTGCTGCGTGGGAGCCGGGGACCTGGCCGCGATCGCCTCGTGGCGGCCCTGGCCGCCGACGCGACGCCGACGAACCTGAAGCGCATCTGCGAGACCCTCATGGACGAGGGGAGCGAGGTCGAGGCGGCGCTGCTGGTGCGCGCGCTCGCCCGTAGCGGCCACATCGAGCGGCTCGGCGACTTCCTCGACCGGTGGTCGTGGGCGCAGCCCTCCGCCGAGACCACGCGGAACCTGCTCCACTGGGTCCTCACCCCCGAGGGCACGGACCGCGAGCCGATGGGATCCGCCGTCGTGGAGGGCATCGTGACCTATCTCGCCGACGCCCACGGCAGGTCGCTGGGTGAGGACCTTCGCCGTCAGGCCGCCACCCTGGTCAGGCTCCGCCCGCCCGGGGAGATCGTGGGTCTGCTCGACCGCGTACCTTCCCGGGTCGGCAGGCGGGGCCGGTCGGCCGTCGCCGCGGACGTCGGCTGGCGGCTGGCGGAGGATCTGCTCGGCTATCCGACGCCGACCGAGGAGCGGTACGTCGCCTGGTACGCCGAGTGTCTCGCGGCCCTCGAGGCGGCCGGGTTCACCGACGCGGTGCGTACGTCCTGGCATCACCTCGCCGACGAGGCGATCAGCAGGCGAGGCGCCGGGCCGACTCTCGCCGAGACCGCCCATCGGCTCCGCCTGGCGGCGCCCTCGGCGAGCGATGAGCGCCTCGGGGAGCTGGCCCGCACGGCCGACCGGCTGCTGATCCGCTACCTCGACCAGGCGCAGAGCGTCACGCCCACCGACATCGTCGGCATCACCACACGGCTGCGCCTGCACCGCTATCCGACGGCGAGCCGGGCCGGGGTGCTGCGGCGCTCGGTGGGGCGATGGCAGGACCGTGCCCGGGTCGACGCCGTCGTCGAGACCCTCGTCGCCGCCGGCCAGGAGGAGGAGGCCGAGTGGGTCAGGTCCGGGTCGTCGTGAGCTGGGTCTGCCTGAGGTAGCGGCGGCCCGCGCCGACGAGGAGGACGAACGCGCCCGAGGCGACGATCATCACCAGACCACGCAGGCTCCACACGCTCCAGACGGAGTCGTCGCCGACCCGGTGACGGACGGCGCTCAGCAGCGTCAGCGCGGCGAGGTACACCGCGAGCACGACGAACGGACGGTTCGCCGGGTCGCGGGAGAACAGCCGCGCGCCGTGGTTCTTGGCGTCGTACCAGCCCAGGCCGGGGAACCGGAGGTGATGGAGCCAGGGGAGCACGAGGAGGACGAGGGATCCCCAGGCGATGACCGCCACGCCCTTCCACACCCGGTCCCAGGCGGACTCGTTGACGACCAGCGCGATGGCGACGAAGGCCGCGTACGCCGCAACGGGCAGGAGCTGCTGGAACCCCGCGCCGAGCAGCTCGGACCGCACCGCCAGGACGACGCAGGTGACCGCGTACAGGATCAGGATCGGGATCGTGTTGAGCACGGCCAGGGTGTGCCAGTCGCCGCCGACCGCCACCAGGACGACCAGCGCGAGCACCAGGTTGACGAGCAGGATCAGCCAGAAGGAGTCGCTGGTGCGGCCGGGGAGCCTGGATGCCCGCGGTTCGTGCAGCCCGCTCGGGACGTACCTCTCCGCGCTGAGCGCGTACACTTCGCGGCTGAGGGCGTAGGTGAACACGATGCCCGAGCCGATCGGGGCGATGATCGCGGCGAGGCGGACCAGCACGACCAGCCAGTCCATCGGTGCTCCGATCAGCGTGGCCGAGTCGGTCAGCCGCGCGTACGAGGTGCCGTGCTCGGCTCCGGAGCCTGCCATGTGCTCCGCGTAGACCAGCTGGAGGGCGGAGTAGAGCAGGAACGAGCCGACGACAGTGCCGTAGACCGCCCAGCGCACCCGTCTGGCGACCGCGCGAGGACCGCCACGGACCTCACCGGTCACGTCGAGGGGCGCCTGGAAGCCGATGTAGGCGTAGATCACGCCGCTGGTGATCAGCGCGCTCAGTACGCCGGTCGAGGTGGGCCCGGGTGGCGTGGCCCCGGCCCCTGGTCCCGACCCGGCCAGAGCGGGCGCCGCGAGCGCCAGGCACACCACGAGAACCACCGGAAGCGCGATCTTGACCAGGGTCAGGACCGCGTTCGTGCGCAGGACGAGCCGCCGGGGCAGCAGGACGAAGCCGATGATCGCGGCGGTCACCAGCACCGCCAGGACGGAGCCGGTCCCGGTCAGCCCGCCCGGGCCGGCGAGCGCGGGGACGATCTCGGCCAGCCCGTCGACCGCGGCCGCTGCCTGGGCGGCAGGGTTGATCGCGTACGAGATCCACAGCGACGCCGCGAGGATGATCACCACCAACGGCCCGAAGGCGTCGTGGGGGTGGAACAGGAGCCCGCCGGTGCGCTGGGAGATGAGCCCGAACTCGACCATCACGACAGCGATCGTGAGCATGAGCACGCCGCCTGCGGCCCAGCCGAGGAGCGCGGCCTCGCCCAGCCTCTCGTGGAGGCCGGGGACGGCCAGGAGCCAGCCGGACCCGATGACGCCGCCAGCGGCGAGACCGACGACCTCGACGAGGCTCAGCTTGTCGCCGTCCTCGGCGGGGCTCTCGCTCGGCTCGTCCTTCCGGGGCTCGGTGCGGGCCTCGACGGTCGCCACGGGCTGGGGAGCCCGACCCGCAGAGGCCCGGGGCCGCTGCAGGACCGCGAACGCGATCGCTGTCAGCACGCTGCCGAAGACCGTCAGCCAGAAGATCGGCTCGTGCAGCACCTCACGGAAGCTCAGCGACTTGAGCCGGTCGAGCTGCAGGGTGCCGTAGATGGCGATCACGAATCCCGCGGCGCACAGGAGCACCCTGGCGATCGCGTTGAGGGCGTGCCGCACGCGCTGGTCTCCCACTTTCCGGTGATTCGAACGTGCGCAGAACCTATCGAATCAGGTCGGTGCGGCGCAGGAAGCCGGCTGGATCAGCCCAGCAGGGGCGAGAGGGAGGCGAGCGGGACGGTGCGGGCGCCGGCGCGGCGTACGTCCTTGACGACCTCGGCGTCGTCGGTCGCGACCAGGACGATGCGGCCGGAGGGCTCGGCGTCGACGAGGTCGCGGATGACGTCGTCGGCGATGACGCCCTCAGGGGAGAAGAGGACCTTGACG
Organism: Nocardioides sp. NPDC006273; assembly: GCF_040613495.1. Classification (NCBI taxonomy): domain Bacteria; kingdom Bacillati; phylum Actinomycetota; class Actinomycetes; order Propionibacteriales; family Nocardioidaceae; genus Nocardioides; species Nocardioides sp. NPDC006273. The sequence goes on from NZ_JBEXSD010000021.1 coordinate 6,395, forward strand.
CCACGAGGCGGCACGGCGGTGGGGCGTACGGACGCCGAGTGGGCGTCGAAGACGACGGTCGTCTCGGCGCCGGTGCGGGCGGCGATCGGCGCGATCGCCCGCAGCAGCCGAAGCCGCTGGGCATCGAGCGCCGAGCCGGGCCACAGGGCCTTGGAGACGTTGTAGCCGTCCACGATCAGCCGGACCCGCGGCATGGCCAGGAACTGCTCGAGGTGGGCGCTGCTGGTCACTCCGGCTCCGGCGACGGGGTCGGCCGAGGCCAGCTCGGACTCCACCCGCTCGCCCGGGGTGCCGGTGACGGGAGGCAGCGCGAGCTCACGTCGGAGCCCGCCCGCGGCGTCGAGCAGGGTGTCGAGCAGGAACCGGGCCCGCAGCGAGGCGTCCTCGCGATCCGTCTTGGACGTACGCCGCTCGGCGGCCGCCTCGCGCTCCAGCTTGTCGATCTGGCTGCGGAGCTGGCGCAGCTGGCGGTCGCGCGCGGAGAGCTCGTCCTCGGCGCGGGAGAGCGCAGCACGGGCCTCGGTCAGCGCCTCGTCCAGTCCGGTGCCGGCCTCGCGGGCGGCGGCCCGGGCCTCCCCGAGCTTGCGCCGCAGAGCGGTGTTGTCGGCCTTGAGGTCGTCGATGCGGACCTTGCGGTCGGCACGCACCTCACGGATCTCGTCCTCGGCCGCGGCGAGCTTGACGCGCAGGCGGGCGACCTCGGCGTCGACCGCAGGCACGGCGGCGGCTTCGAGCCGGTCCAGGGCCTCCTTGAGCGAGACCTCCCAGCCGTCGGGGCGCACGAGCCAGAGGACGGCGGCCGCCTCCGTCGGCTCCTCGGGCAGGACGAGGTCGTCGGGGGAGCCCTCGGTGACGTACGCCGGGCGCAGCTGGCTCCCGATCTTCTCCCGCACCTCGTCGTCGCCGTCCAGCACCGAGGCGATCATCGCGCCACCGGCCTTGGCGCGCCGGGCGGGCGCGAAGTCGGCGATCCGCTTGAGCGCGGGTGGGAGACGCGCCACGTCGGGAAGCACCCCGGCCGTGAGCGCGACGATGCGCCCCCGGACCGTGTCGGGGAGCGTCGCGTACGCGGAGACCTCCATGGTTCAAGTGTAGGGACCCGGTCCGCGATCGCCGCCTCGAATACTCCGCTGCGATGGTGATGACACGCCGGACGCAACCGTACGAAAGCAAAAATGTCGGTGCTCGGTGAGACCGTCACTCACATGACGACGAGAATCGACTGTGACACCTGCCTGGTGCGGGGACTGGCGTGCCACGACTGCGTGGTCACCGTGCTGCTGGGCCCGCCCCCGGAGCTCATCACTCCTCCGGAGCTGATCGAGGACGAGGAGCGCCGGGCGCTCGACGTGCTCGCCGATGGTGGCCTGGTCCCGCCGCTGCGGATGGTGGCTCTGCCATTGGTGGAGGGTATGTAGCCGAACTTTTGGGCGTGGGTGGTTGGCAGGTGGGGGATGGCGTCGGCTAGTGTGCGCAGGGAATTGGCGCTCGTGGAAGTGGGTCAACCGGCCCACGCGGGTGCCGCGCTCAATCCAGGTCCGCTTCGGGGTGGGCCAGGAGCCGGGGAACCACACCGGTCGTACGCCGCAACATGGAGTGCGATCACCTGGGGTGCATCCGCCGCGAGGACGATCTGGAAGCTCAGGTCGAGGAGCGGTGGTAGGGCAGGTCGTGCCTGAACCCGTCAGCTCACCCGGTAGGCGTCAACGACTACACAAGGAGACCGTCCGCTCGTGACACGCGACCGGAAGCGACTCATTGCCGGAGCAGCCGGCATCGCCGCCATCGGTGTCGCCGGGATCATTCCCGCCGCGACCCCCGCCCAGGCCGAACCAGACATCGACGACGTTCGCGAGAAGGTCGACAAGCTCTACACCCAGGCCGAGGCAGCCAACGAGGACTACAGCAACGCCAAGCTGCGGCTGCAGGACATCAAGGACCAGCTCAAGGACCTCAGCGCCGACGAGAAGCGGCAGAGCAAGGAGCTGGACAAGATCCGGGCCGAGCTCCGTGACTCCGTGCTGCGGCAGTTCGAGGGCTCCGACGTCTCCGCCGTCGGCCAGGTGATCACCTCCGAGGACCCGCAGGAGTTCCTCGCCGGGCTCTCCACCGTCTCGTCCTACAACGCTCTGCAGGGCGACCTGCTGGCTCGGTACAACACCGAGGCAGAGGCCCTCCACGTGCGCCGGGAGGCGACCGAGGAGAGCAAGGCCGAGATGGCCAAGGTCAAGACGACCATGCAGAAGAAGAAGAGCGAGATCGACAAGAAGTTCGAGGCCGCTCAGGCCGAGCTCGACGAGCTCGAGGCCGACGAGCTCGAGGAGTTCCAGGCAGCCGGCGCCGGTGCGGGCATCCCGGCCAACCTCCCGCCGCCCTCCGGGCGCGCGAAGGTGGCCGTCGACTACGCCCTCGCCCAGGTCGGCGACGCCTACGTCTACGGCGCCACCGGCACCGCCTCGTGGGACTGCTCCGGTCTCACCATGGGTGCCTGGGGCCAGGCCGGTGTCGGGCTCCCGCACTCCTCCTCTGCGCAGTACAGCAGCGGACCCCAGGTCTCGCGCGGCCAGCTCGCTCCGGGTGACCTGGTCTTCTTCTACAGCCCGATCAGCCACGTCGGCATCTACATCGGCAACGGCATGATGGTGCACGCGTCCAACCCGAGCACCGGTGTGAAGGTCTCGCCGATCGACCAGATGCCCTACACGGGCGCGGTCCGCCCGGGCTGAGCCGTTCGACAGGCTCAGGAACCACTTGACCCAGGACCCCGAAGAGGCCGATCGTTCGCAGGTGCGAACGGTCGGCTCTCTTCTATCCCGCCTTCAGGCCCGACCGGCCCTGATCGGGGCCGGTCTCGTGCTGGTGATGCTGCTGGCGGGCTTCGTCGGCTGGCGGCTGACCGGCGGCGGCGAGTACGTGGCGCCGACCCCGACTGCCGCCCCGGTCGTGCGCGCCGACACCGCAAACGCCCGGGTCTCGCTGGAGGAGCTGGTCACCGGCGTACGTGAGGGGGCGGAGCCCGACGGCGAGGACACCGTCTCGGTGGCGGTGCGCAACGCACACGCCATCGGCGTCGAGGACGTCACCGCCAAGTATGTCGCCGAGTCGGGCAACGTGGCAGCGGACGGCTCTTGGACCGCCGACGTCGAGATGTCGTGGCGCACGCCCGGGGATCCGGTGCTGACCGAGGAGCTGAAGGTCGGGTTCGACGCCGACGGCGCGATCACCGGGTTCTCGGCGGCCCGGGGCACCCGGCTGCCGCTGTGGCTCAGCGGCCCGGTCGAGGTGCGGCGCACCGACTCCACCCTCGTGGTCGTCCAAGCATCCGCCGACGTCGCCGACCGCTACGCCGAGCTGGCCGCGACCGCGGTCGACGAGGTTCGCAAGGTGATCTCCTGGGACGATCCCCGCCTGGTCCTCGAGGTGCCCGCGGCCGGACTCGAGTGGGCGCTCGGCGCGCAGCCCGGGGCCTACTCCGCGGTCGCCGCGGTGACCGCGACGGTCGACGGCTCCACGAAGGCCGGAACACCGCTGCATGTGTGGGTCAACCAGGGCGTCATCGGCGACCTGGACGCCCCCGGCGCCCAGGTGGTCATCACCCACGAGGCGACCCACGCGGCCACCGACGCCCCGACCGGCACCAACCGGCCGATGTGGCTGGTCGAGGGCTTCGCCGACTACGTCGCGCTTCGCGACACCACTCTCCCGCTGAGCAAGACCGCCGGACAGATCCTCGCCCAGGTCCGCGAGAACGGCGCGCCCGACCATCTGCCGGGCAAGGCCGAGTTCAACACCCGCTCGGAGCACTTCGGTGCGGAGTACGAAGCCGCCTGGCTCGCCTGCGAGGTGCTCGCCGAGGCCGGCGGTGAGGAGGCTCTGGTCGATCTCTACGAGGAGACCGGGCGTGGCATCGCTCTGGAGAAGTCCCTGCAGAGCAGCTTCGGCTTCGGGGAGGACGAGCTGACGGCCCGCTGGCGGACCCATCTGTCAGACTCTGCGGCGTGAGCGAGCGTCAGCGAGTGAGCCTTGCGTGCAACACGCCGCCGCGTCCGTATCCTGGCGCTTGCGCTACGGGGGTGGCGGCGTGATCGCAACAAGACGTACGTCCTGGGTGGTTCTCGCTGTCGGGACGGTCGCGTTCGTGGTGCTCGCCTGGCTGCTGATCCCGTGGCAGCCCTATCCCGGTGGCGCACTCGAGCTGCCCGACGAACGGGACGTGTTCGCGGCCGAGGAGCTGGAGCGGATGCTGGCCTACTCCGGCGCCGCTCGCTGGATCAGCCGGGCCGGCCTCGTCGTCTCGCTGGCGGTCGCCTGCGTGCTCGGGTTCACCCCGATCGGACGGCGTCTGGTGGCGAGGCTGCGGGGACCGTGGCTGCTCCGGGTGGTGCTGGCGGTCATCGTGGTCACGTTCCTCGGCTGGATCGCGACGCTTCCGTTCGGGGTGGCGATCCAGCGGCTGCAGCTGCGCTACGGGCTCTCCAGGCAAGATTGGGGGGCCTGGCTGGGTGACTCGCTGCTGAACCAGGTCGTCGGCATCGTGACCACGTCCCTGGCGCTGCTCGTCCTCTTCGCGTGCATCCGCCTCGGCCGGCGCTGGTGGCCGGCGCTCGCCGCCGGCCTGGTCGCCGGCCTCGTGGTGGTCGGCTCGTTCGTCTACCCGGTCGTCATCGAGCCGCTGTTCAACGACTTCGAGCCGCTGCCGCGCGGCCAGTTCCGCACCGATGTGATGGCGATCGCCGAGCGGGAGGGCGTCGACCTCGACGACGTCCTGGTGGTCGACGCCTCCCGGCGCACGACCTCGCTCAACGCGTACGTCACCGGCTTCGGATCCACCCGCCGGGTGGTCCTCTACGACAACCTCGTCGACTCGCAGCGAGGTGCGGCCGCGCGCGGAGCCGTCCTGGCCGTGGTCGCCCACGAGCTCGCCCACGCCAAGCACGACGACGTCCTGGTCGGGACGGTCATCGGTGCCGCCGGCGCGGTCGCCGGGGTCGGCCTGCTGGGCCTGCTGCTGTCCTACCGGCGCCGAGAGGACTACTCCACCCCCGAAGCCGTCCCGATGCTGATGGCGGTCTTCGCACTGGCGAGCGTGCTGGCGATGCCCGTCGAGAACGGGCTCAGCCGGCACGTCGAGGCCCGCGCGGACGTGGACGCACTCCGTGCCACCGGCGACCTGGAGTCGTTCACGAGGCTGCAGCACGACCTCGGCGTACGTTCGCTCTCCGACCCGTCCCCGCAGGCCTGGTCGCAGTGGTGGTTCGGCTCGCACCCGACGACGCTGCAGCGCATCGCTATCGCTCACCGGGTGCTCGACTGACATCAATGCGCAGCACGAGACAGATGCGCCTCGCGGCGCCACGAGAGCTACTTGCTGTAGAGCGCCTCGACCTCGTGGCTGAACTCGCGCATGACCACGTTCCGCTTGAGCTTGAGGCTGGGGGTGAGCTGGCCACCCTCCTCGGTCCAGGAGTCGGGGATGATCACGAACTTGCGGATCGACTCGGCCTTCGAGACCGCCTTGTTGGCGTCGTCGACCGCGCTCTGGACCGCGGCGCGCAGGTCCTCGTCCTCAGCTAGGGCGTCGATGTCACCGGACTTGCCGTTGGCCTCCGCCCAGGTGGGCAGGGCCTCGGGGTCGATGGTGACGATGGCGCCGATGAAGGGCTGACCGTCGCCGACGACGATGCACTGGTCGACGAGCACATGGGCACGAAGGCGGTCCTCGAGGACGGCCGGGGCGACGTTCTTGCCGCCGGCGGTGACGATGATCTCCTTCTTGCGGCCGGTGATCTTCACGAAGCCCTCGTCGTCGACCTCGCCGAGGTCGCCGGAGTGGAACCAGCCCTCCGCGGTCTTGGCCTCGGCGGTCGCCTTCGGGTTCTGCCAGTACTCCTTCAGCACCTGGCCGCCCTTGAAGAGCAGCTCGCCGTCGTCGGCGACGCGCACCGCCGTGCCGGGCAGCGGCCGTCCGACGGTGCCGATCTTGAACGCCTCGGGCAGGTTGACCGTGAGCGCGCCGGTCGTCTCGGTAAGGCCGTAGCCCTCCAGAACGGTGACGCCGATGCCGCGGTAGAAGTGGCCCAGGCGGTCGCCGAGCGGCGCCCCGCCGGAGATCGCGTAGGAGCAGTTGCCGCCGAGCGCGGCCAGCAGCTTGCCGTAGACGAGCTTGGAGAACAGCTTGTGCTTGGCCGCGAGCAGGAACGGCGCTTTCCCGGTCTCGGTGGCCCGGGAATACTCGATCGCGACCTCGGTGGCCAGGTCGAAGATCTTGCCCTTGCCGTCGGCGACCGCCTTCTGCGAGGCGGTGTTGTAGACCTTCTCGAAGACTCGCGGCACCGCCAGCACGAAGGTCGGCTGGAAGGTGCCGAGGTCGGCGACGAGGTTCTTGATGTCGGGGGTGTGGCCCAGGCGGGTGCGCGACTTGATGCAGCCGATCTGGATGATCCGCGCGAAGACGTGGGCCAGCGGGAGGAAGAGCAGCGTGCTGCGACCCTCGAAGGTGAACAGGTCGTCGAGCGAGTCGACGACGACGCCGAGCTCGAACATGAAGTTGCCGTGGGTGAGCACACAGCCCTTCGGTCGCCCGGTGGTGCCGGAGGTGTAGATCAGGGTCGCGGCGTCTTCGGGGGTGATCGCGCTGCGACGGGCCTCGAGCTGCTCGTCGGTGATGTCGGTGCCGAGCTTGCCCAGCAGCTCGACGGCGTTGTCGTTGATCGACCAGACGTTGTTGAGCGCGGGGCAGTCGGCGCGGACCTCGCTGATCCGGCTCATGTGACCGGCGTCCTCGGCGATGACCGCCACGGTCGCGGAGTCCTGGAGGATCCACGCGATCTGCTCGGCCGAGGAGGTCTCGTAGATCGGCACCGTCGTCGCGCCGGCGAACCAGATCGCGTAGTCGAGCAGCGTCCACTCGTAGCGCGTCTTCGAGAGCAGCGCGACCCGGTCTCCAGCGCCGACACCCGCGGCGATCAGGCCCTTCGCGACCGAGGAGACCTCAGCGAGGAACTCGGCGGAGGTGACGTCGTCCCAGGTGCCGTCGGCGCTTGGGCGGCTCAGGACAGCGACACCGGGCGCCTCGGCGGCGTTGCGAACGACGTCGTCGGTCAGGTTGCCGGTGGGGGGAACAACGTACGTCGCGGGCGTGGAGAACTCGCGCACTAGGGCCTCCGCATACTGATGGTAGGTGGGTACGAACCGGAGGTTACCCCCGTCACAGCCCGACCATTTCACCGGGATGCTATCCGGTACGCTCCATGGCACCTAGCAAGTCAGGGAGTGAGGACACCATCGATGGCCGATCAGACCACCTCGACGATCGTGATCGAGGCTGCGCCCTCGGCAGTGATGGCGGTGATCGCGGACTTCAAGTCCTATCCGGCCTGGGCCAAGGGCATGCAGCAGGTCAGCGTCGTGGAGACCGGCGTCGACGGGCGGGCCGAGCAGGTCCGGTTCGTGCTGGACGTCGCGCCGATCAAGGACGAGTACACTCTGGCCTACGACTGGGACGGTGACCGCCAGGTGACCTGGTCGCTGGTCAAGGGCAACCTGCTGCGGTCGATGGACGGCGCCTACGTGCTGCGCGACCTCGGTGGCCGCACCGAGGTCACCTACCGGCTCGCGCTCGACCTGAGCATCCCGCTGATCGGCATGCTCAAGCGCAAGGGCGAGAAGGTCCTGATCGACACCGCCCTGCGAGGGCTCAAGCAGAGGGTCGAGAAAGACACGCCTTCGTGAGAATCCTTCTCTTCACCGGCAAGGGCGGCGTCGGCAAGTCGACCGTCTCTGCCGGCACCGCGGCGATGTCCGCGGCCCGCGGGCTGCGCACGCTGGTCCTCTCGACCGATGCCGCCCACTCCCTGGCTGACGCCTTCGGCCTCTCAGACGGACTTCCCGGCGGTTCGTTGGGCTCGGAGCCCGTCCAGGTCACCGAGCACCTCTACGTCCAGCACGTCGACGCCCAGCGCCGCTTCGAGCAGTCCTGGGCGGAGGTGCAGGGCTATCTGCTGAGCGTCCTGGACACCATCGGGGTCGACCGGATCGCGGCCGAGGAGCTGACCGTCATCCCCGGCGCCGAGGAGGTCTTCGCGCTTCTGGAGCTGCGCCGGACGGCGGTCTCGGGGGAGTGGGACACGATCGTGGTCGACTGTGCCCCGACCGCCGAGACGCTGCGGCTGCTGGCTCTCCCCGAGGCCCTGGGCTGGTATCTCGAGCGGATCCTCCCGGTGCAGCGCAAGATGGTGAAGGCGCTCAAGCCCATGCTCACGAAGGCTGCGGGGGTGCCGATGCCCGGCGACTCAGTCTTCGACGCGATGGTCCGGCTCCACGGCGAGCTCGCGGAGGTGCGAGCCCTGCTGTCGGGACCCGAGGCGTCCGTACGCATCGTGCTGACCCCGGAGCGGGTCGTGCTCGCCGAGGCACGCCGGTCCTGGACGACGCTCTCCCTCTACGGCTACCGCGTGGACGGTGTCGTCGCCAACCGGATCTTCCCGGCAGGCGGATCCGACGACTGGCGCGCCGGCTGGGTCAAGGCCCAGGACGACGTGCTCGGCGATGTCGAGGCATCCTTCGAGGGGCTCCCGGTCTGGCGCTCGTTCTACCGGCCCACCGAGCCGGTCGGGGTCGATGATCTGCGCGAGGTCGCCGAGGCGGCGTACGCCGGCTCAGGTCGTATCGACCCGCTTGCCGTTCCCGAGACCGCGGCTCCGTTCCGCACCGAGACGACCGGTGAGGTCACGATCGTCCATCTGGCGCTGCCAGGACTGGCCCAGTGGGTCGCGCGCGACCAGGTGCAGCTGGGTCGCAACGGGGACGAGCTGGCGATCACGGTCGGCTCCTACCGGCGGCTGCTGACCCTCCCAGCCGCACTCGCCCGGATGGACGTCAGTGGGGCGCGGGTCGAGGGTGGCGAGCTGCGAGTAACGTTTTCACGCCAGACGACGAACACCGAGAGCGAGTAGTGTCGCGTGAGCGAGCAGCAGCACCGCCACGAGTGGGCCGACGAGCCGTTGGGGTCGACCGCCGAGGAGCTCGGCCGGCTGATGGAGGCGATCGGGGAGTGGGCCAAGGACTCCCGGTTCGCCCATCTCGCCGAGTCGTTCGGGGAGCATCTCGATACGGGAGCACCGGAGTGCGCCTACTGCCCGCTGTGCCGTACCGTTCATGTCCTCCGGGAGTCGAGCCCGGAGGTCAAGGTGCACCTGGCCAGCGCTGCCGCATCGCTGATGCAGGCGGCTGCCACGGTGCTCAACGCGGCGGCCACGAGTCCGGGTGCTGGCCCTAGTGAAGACGAGGATGCTCACAGTGATGGCGTGCGGGCTGAGGAAGATGCGACCCGGGAACGGGCACAGCGCTCGGAGAGGGTCGACCGGATCGATCTCGACGGCTGGAGCTGAGTCATGACGACGACGAAGAAGCTCGCCTGCGGCGTCGACGTCGGGGGCACCAAGATCCTCGGCGGCGTCGTCGACCACCACGGCAACATCATCGAGGACCACCGCGTCGAGTCGCCGGCCAAGAGCCCGGAGGCCGTCGAGGCGGCGATCATCGAGGTGGTGCAGGAGCTCAAGACCCGCCACCCGATCGAGTGCGTCGGTATCGGTGCGGCCGGCTATATCGACAAGGACCGTTCGACGGTCATGTTCGCCCCCAACATCGCGTGGCGCGACGTGCCGCTCAAGGAGCGGCTGGAGAAGGTCCTCGAGCTTCCGGTCGTGATCGAGAACGACGCCAACGCGGCTGCGTGGGGCGAGTTCGAGTACGGCGCGGGCGCCGAGGTCGACAACATGATGCTGGTGACCGTCGGCACCGGTGTCGGCGGCGGCCTGGTCCTCGAGGGCGAGCTCTATCGCGGCGCCTTCGGCGTCGGTGCCGAGATCGGCCACATGCGGGTCGTGCCCAACGGCCACCTCTGCGGCTGCGGCAACCGCGGCTGCTGGGAGCAGTACGCCTCCGGGTCGGCGCTGGTGCGCAATGTCCGTTCCGCGGCGCGCGCCGGCTCGCTGCTGGCTCGCGACGTCCTGGACCGCGCCGAGGGCGACCTCGACAAGATCAAGGGTCCGCTGATCACCGAGGCGGCCCGCGACGGGGACGCCTTCGCGATCGAGGCGCTGACCGACCTCGGCATCTGGCTCGGCGAGGGGATCGCCTCGATCGCCGCCGTGCTGGACCCGGCCGTGGTGGCCATCGGCGGGGGAGTGGCGGACGCCGACGACCTGCTGCTCGGACCGGCCCGGCGCGCCTTCGAGGCGCAGCTGACCGGCCGCGGACACCGGCCGATGCTCGACATCCGCAAGGCGACGCTGGGCAACGACGCCGGGCTGATCGGTGCCGCGGACCTGGCTCGCAAGTGAGCGAGCGCCAGCGAGCGACGGTGAGATTCACGCGGCGACGTCCGTATGATTGCGCTTGCGCTACGGAGGTGGCCGCGTGAGCGAGAGCGGGTCCGTCCATGTCGGTGTCGACATCGGCGGCACGAAGGTGCTCGCGGCGGAGGTCTCGCCGGAAGGTGAAGTTCTCCGCACCGCTCACCGCAGCACGCCGGGCCGCCGGGTCGAGCTCGAGCTCGTGGAGGACGCGCTGACCGAGGCAGTCACCGAGGTGGCCGCCGGCCGGCCCGTCGCCGGAGTCGGGCTGGCAGCGGCCGGGTTCGTCGACGCAGCCGGTGAGCGGGTCATGTTCGCTCCCCACCTGCCCTGGCGAGGCGAGCCGACCCTGTCCCGGCTCTCCGAGCGCTGGGGCACCCGGGTGGCGCTCGACAACGACGCCAACTGCGCCGCCCTGGCCGAGCTGGAGCTCGGTGCGGCCCGCGGGGTCGACTCGGCCCTGCTCATCACCCTCGGCACCGGGATCGGCGGCGCCGTCGTCCTCGACGGCCGGGTCGTCCGGGGTCGCAACGGCATGGCCGGGGAGTTCGGCCACATGCAGGTCGTGCCCGGCGGGCTGCCGTGCGAGTGCGGTCTCACCGGCTGCTGGGAGCAGTACTCATCGGGCAACGCGCTGGTCGCCTTCGTGCGCGCCCGCGTCGAGACCGAGGAGTACGCAGGCTGCGCGCTCGACGAGCTTGCCGCGGGAGACCCGCTCAAGATCACCGGCCCGGCGGTCACCGCCGCCGCGGCCAGCGGCGATGCGCTCGCGCTGGCGGCGTACGAGTCGGTGGGGTCGTGGCTGGGGGTCGGGATGGCCGGCCTGGTCGCTGCCTTCGACCCGGAGCTGCTGGTCGTCGGTGGGGGAGTCTCGACGGCCGGCGACCTGCTGCTGGCACCTGCCCGGGCGGCGCTGGAGGCCTCGCTCGTCGGGCGCCACCATCGCGAGGTGCCACGGATCGTGACGACTGCCTTCGGTGCGGAGGCGGGGGTCGTGGGCGCGAGCATCCTGGCTCGCCGGCTCATCTCGAGCCCGGGCCAGGATCGGACCTAGACTCGGGCGCCGTCGTCCCAGGGATCGCGGGGCTCGGACGGCATCGTCGCCAGCAGGTAGACGAACCCGGCCAGGAAGGCGGCGACCAGGCCGCCGATGACCCAGCTGCTGAAGTGTCGATCGGTGATCTGGATGACCACGATCAGGATCAGCACGGCGACCGGCGCGCCGAGCACGCCGATCCAGGCGAGCAGGCGTGCCGGGGTCGGTTTCGGCAGCGGGGGCGGGGGCGGTGGGACGTACCCCTCGTCGTCGTCGCGCCACATGTCGTCGTAGGAATCGGGCTCGTCGACCTCCTCGACGATGTCGATCTTCTTCTCGAAGAGGCCGCTGGAGACGGGCTCCTCGATAGCCGGGCGGTCGCCGTAGTTCTCGACGATCTGGCGCCAGGCCTCGTCCTCCGACGGCTGGCCGTCGGAAGGCACAGAGGCATCATCGGGGGCCCCGGTCGCGTCCTCGGGCCGGTCGTCTCGCTCGCTCACGCCGCCACCCCCGTAGCGCAAGCGCCATAATACGGACGCGGCGGCGTGTTGATCGCTTGGTTCACTCGCTGACGCTCGCTCACGTTCCCAGCCTAGCCCGACTGCATGACAGGGCGCGGGGGTAGAAGTACCTATCTCGTTATAGGCTGACCGGTCGAAGGCAATAAGGGAAGGCGATGGGGTGACGACGAAGCTCTTCTACTCGTTCTTGAAGTGGGTCGCGCTCGGGCCAATCCTGCGAGCGGTGTTCCGTCCGACCTATGAGGGCACGGACAACATTCCGCGGAAGGGCGCGGCGATCATGGCCAGCAACCACCTCTCCTACGCCGACTGGCTCTTCATGCCGCTCGGGATGAAGCGGATGGTGCGGTTCGTGGCGAAGGCGGAGTACTTCACCGGGACGGGTGCCAAGGGGTTCCTGCAGAAGGCGTTCTTCTCGGGCACCGGCAATGTGCCGATCGACCGCGGTGGCGCCACCGCCGCCGAGGGCGCCCTGATCGCCGCCAAGCGGGTCCTGGCCGAGGGCGAGCTGTTCGGGATCTACCCCGAGGGCACGCGCTCCCACGACGGCAAGCTCTACCGGGGACGTACGGGCATCGCCAGACTGACCCTGGACACCGGTGCGCCGGTGATCCCGGTCGCCGTGATCGGCACCGATGTGATCGCGCCTCCGGGCAAGAAGTTCGGCAGGCTCGTGCATCCGCGGGTCGTCTTCGGTGAGCCGCTGGACTTCTCCCGCTACGAGGGCATGGCCAACGACCGCTACATCCTGCGGGCGATCACCGACGAGATCGTCTATGAGATCCTGAAGCTCTCCGGCCAGGAGTACGTCGACATGTACGCCACCGAGGCCAAGAAGCTCGCCAACGACGAGAAGCCCGCGAAGAAGACCTTGCGGCGTTCCAAGTCCGGTCCCGCCAAGACCGGACCTACCAAGGACGTAGCCTGACGATCCACTCGTCCCACCCGTTCCCGACGCCGGAAGATCCCGTGCGCCGGTGGCGAGGTCGTCTGGGGGGACGGGTGTCGCTGTGGACGTCCGGCTCCGCCGGGCTCACGGTCTCGTCGCTGATGGTCGCCAACGGCTCCCCGGGGGCGCTGCTCGGGCTGCTCGATCCGGACTCTGATCTGCGCGACGAGCTCGAGGAGACCGGCCTCGCGGTGGTGTCGCTGCTCCACTGGCGCCACCGGGACCTCGCCGAGGCGTTCGGGGGCACCGCTCCTGCTCCCGGTGGTGCGTTCCGCTCTGGGACCTGGGTCGAGACCGAGTTCGGGCGGCGTCTCGCCGACGCCCCGACCTGGGCGGGGGTGCGGCTGACGTCGCTGACCGAGATCGGCTGGTCGGCCCTGGCGACGTGCGAGATCGTGTCGCTCGAGGTCGGTGACGACACCGACCCGCTGGTCCACCGGCACGGGAGGTACGAACGATGATCGAGGGCTATCTGCGACGGCTCGGCATCGAGGGACGGCCGGAGGCGACGTACGAGACGCTTGTCGATCTTCATCATCGTCATCTCGACACGCTTCCCTACGAGAACCTCTCGATCATGCTCGCGGCCATCGGAGCTGTGGCCTCGCCCGACTCGGTGGACCCGAAGGAGACGCTCGAGCGGGTCGCCGCCGGCGGCAACGCGGGCTACTGCTTCCACCACAACGGCCTGGTCTCGCTGGTCCTGGAGGAGCTCGGGTTCGACGTCGTACGCCGTCCCGGACAGCTCATCGAGACGACCGGACCGAGCGGGCAGCTGGACCATCTCGCCTTCGAGGTCCGTGGGCTGCCGACGGCTGCGAACCCGGGCGGCCGCTGGTGGCCCGATCTCGGCTTCGGCGATGCCTTCCGCGAGCCGTTGCCGCTGGTCGAGGGACATCACCGTCAGAACGGGTTCGTCTACCGGCTGGTGCGGGTGGGCGAGGCCGGCTGGACCTTCCACCACGACCCGTCGGGGTCCTTTCACGGCAACCTCGTCCGCGGTGTGGTGGAGCTCGACGTGGTCGTGGCGAGGCATCCGGAGCTCTCGACGCCGCCCGGCCCTTACACGAGCAAGCTGGTCGTGCAGCGGCGCGACGCGACCGGCGCCGACACCGTCCGCTCGATCCGCCACACGCGGATCGGCGAGGACGCGTTCACGCGTGAGCTGTGGGACTTCGCGGAGTGGTCGGCCGCCCTGGAGGGCCTCGGGCTCTCGTTCGCCGGGGTCGAGGAGGGCGCGCTGCGCACCCTCCACGAGCGACAGGCCGCCGGCTATGACGACTGGCTGCTGACGCGGTAGTCGGCGACGTGCTGAGATGGCGGACATGAGCGACGAACCTGCCCCCGAGCTGCTCGACGTCGCGGCCGACCTCTACGGGCTGCCGCTGGCCGACTTCACCCCCGAGCGTGACGCGCGGGCCAAGAGCCTGAAGGGAACGCCTGTCGCCGGTTCCGTCAAGGCCCTGAAGAAGCCCTCGACCGCCGCTTGGGTGATGAACCTGCTGGTCCGCTACGAGACCGAGCAGGTCGAGCAGGTGATCTCGGTCGGCGCCCTGCTGCGCGAGGCGCAGACGGGGATGGACGCCGCTCAGCTGCGAGAGCTCACCAAGCAGCGGCGACAGCTGACCGCGGCGGTGACGACCCGTGCGCGCGGCCTTGCGCGTGAGCACGGTCTGCGGGTGACCGAGGCGGTGGCCACGCAGGTCGAGGCCACGTTGACCGCCGCGATGATCGACGCCTCCGCCGCCCAGGCCGTACGCAGCGGCCTGCTCGTCTCCCCGCTGTCCGCCACTGGGGTCGACGCCGTCGACGCCGCGGCCGCCGTCGCGCTCCCCGACGCACTCGGCTTCGAGGTCCCCGAGGTCGTCCCGCCGCCCCGCGAGCCGCTGCGGGCGGTCCCCGACCTGCCCGACACGGCCGCGCTCGACGAGGCCCGGGAGGCGCTCGAGGAGGCGGAATCGGCGCTTTCCGGTGCAGAGACGGAGCGCGATCGCGCTGCAGCGGCGTTCAAGGACATCGAGGCCCGCTCGCTCCAGGTGAAGTCGGAGATCGAGGACCTACGCCGCCGCCTTGCGGATCTGGAGGCTGCCGCGCTCGAGGTCGAGGACGAGCTCACCGAGGCGGAGGAGACGCGCGACTCCGCCGAGACGGCCGTGTCGGAGGCTGCCGCTGCCCGTGACTCTGCCGCGGCTGCGGTCGAGCGGCTCGACGGGTAGGCGTCCCTGGTCGCTCGGCTGTTGGAACTGATCAGTCGTGGCAGACTCTGGCGCCGTGAGCACCGACTGGCGCCAGTGGCACGAACACTATGACGATCCGGCCTCTGGCCTGGCGCGACGCCTGGCGGTGGTGCGCGACGAGGTCAGGCGTCTGTTGAGCGGTCGCCGTGGCGCTCGTACGCAGGTCACGAGCATCTGTGCGGGCGACGGGCGCGACCTGCTGCCGGTACTCGCGTCGATGGAGGTCGATGTCGACGCCGTCCTCGTTGAGATCGATCCGGTTCTTGCGGATCGGGCGCGGGCCACAGTTGCAGCCTCGGGATTGGCTCAGGTGGAGGTGCGCACTGGCGACGCCGGACTCGCCAGCGCGTTGGCGGGGGAGACGCCGGCCGACGTCTTCCTGGCCTGCGGCGTCTTCGGGAACATCACCGACTCGGATCTAGAGACGACGATCGGTGCGCTGCCCGGGCTCGTGGCGCCCGGTGGCGCTGTCGTCTGGACGCGGGGCGCGAGTCTCCGCGACGGCGAGCTGAGCGATCACGCCGGTGATCCGGCGGACCTCGTTCGCGAGCTCTTCACTCGTCACGGTTTCGCCGAGGACACGTTCGTGCGTCCGGCCGACGCCGCCTTCCGCGTAGGGGTCCATCGGCGGTCCTCGGACGCCGCGTACGTCGCTCTGCCGGAGCGGATGTTCTCCTTCGCTCGCTGAGCCTCAGCCGGCGAAGGTTTCTCCAGAGTCGGTCGTGATGCTCTTCCGCATCCGGACAAGGGGGACCGGTGCGCCGCCTCGGTCGTCGGTGATCCGCTCGACCGATTCGAAGCCGTACGCGGAGTAAAGCGGCTCGCCGGACAGGGTGCCCATCAGCTCGAGGGTGGTGAAGCCCTCCGCTGCGGCTGCTTGCTCGCAGAGGTCCAGGATCAGTCTGCCTACGCCGCGTCGGGTGAAGGCAGGGTTGGTGTACATCGCTCGTACTCTGGCCGGGTCTCTTGCTGGGTCCAGGAGGGTCGGCTCGCGGCCCGGGGTGTGGTCGCCGCCGTAGAGGGTCGCTCTTCTGCTCCAGCCGCCGCAGCCGGCGATCTCGTGGTCCTCTTCGACCACGAAGTAGGTGCCATCCTCGATCAGCTGGGTGTCGATGCCCATCACTGTCTTGCTCGAGGTGATCTGGGCCTTTGTCAGGAACTCTTTCTGGAGCTCTGCGATCGAGCTGTGCATGATCGCTGTCAGGGCTGGGATGTCCTTGGGGGTTGCAATGCGGTGGGTGAAGGGCACGGGGCGAGCCTGCCATGTCTCCTCCGCTGGTCGAGCCGCCGGCTTCCCGCTGGTCGAGCCGCCGGAGCCGCTGGGCGGAGGCGTGTCGAGACCAACACAGTCGCTCCGGTGGTCGAGCTTGTCGAGACCTCCCCTGAGGAAACCTCGCTTAGCGACCGTTTCTTCGTTTCAGGGTTCGCCGCCGACCCTTCCTCGAGTGTTTCTCGATCATGCGCCGCGTCAAGGACGGGCTTCGCCCGCCGGCTTCGCCGGCCGCTTCGCGGTCCTTGACTCGGCACCTGATCGAGAAAGATTTCGCCATTATCGGGGCGGCGGCGAGGGTGTGGCGCGGGGTTCAGGTTGCTTGTATGCGGACCGCATAAATCGGGTCGGACCAGCACAAACAGGTAGCCATGGACGACTCTTTCACATATAATGGGGCGTATGAACGAGACCGTCGACCAGCTCCTTGCCGGGCCGCCCCTGGGTGCGTCCGAGGGTGAGCTGGTCGACTGGATCAGCCGGCTCGAACAGATCAAATGCGCCGCTGAGGCCGTTCAGGCAGAAGCAGCGGTACGCCTCGAGGAAGCCACCCGCGTCCGGCAGGCCGAGGCTGGGGTTTCGGCCCGGAAGCTGGGGGAGGGCGTGGCCTCGCAGGTGGCGTTGGCGCGGCGGGTCTCACCGGCCAAGGGCGCCAAACTGCTCGGTCTGGCGAAGATCCTCCTCGCGGAGATGCCGCACACCTTCGCTCTGATGAAGGCCGGTCTGTTCTCGCAGTGGCAGGCCACCATCCTGGCCCGCGAGACCGCCTGCCTCTCGCTGGAGGACCGCCGGGTCATCGACCACCGGCTCTGTGCCCTCAGCCCCGACGGTGAACCGCCTGCTGTGGTGGCCATGGGGCTGCGGCAGCTCGAGAACGCCGCCAAGAAGCTCGCCATCACCCTCGACCAGGAATCCGTCGTTGCCCGGGCCGCGAACGCGGAGAAGGACCGCCGCGTCAGCGTGCGGCCGGCACCGGACACGATGACCTGGCTCGGGGCCTTGTTGCCGGTCCAGGACGGGGTCGCCGTATTCGCGGCGCTGGACCAGGCCGCGAAAGCTGCCCAGGCGGCTGGGGATGAACGGTCTCGCGGTCAGGTCATGGCCGACACGCTGGTCGACCGAGTCACCGGCCGCGCCACCGTTGAGAACGGGGCGAGGCCTCGGATCGAGGTCAAGGTCGTCATGACCGCCGACGCCCTCGCCAACGACAGCAACCAGCCGGCGATGGTCGAGGGCTACGGACCAGTCCCTGCCGCTTGGGCGCGTGAGGCGCTCGCGGATGCCGCGGTCTTCGTGCGGCGTCTCTTCACCGATCCCGCCGGGCAGCTGGTCGCGATGGAGTCCCGCTCGCGCAAAGCACCCGACGGCCTGGCGGAGTTCATCACCACCCGGGACGGCGGGATCTGCCGCACCAACGGCTGCGACGCCCCGATCCGGAACGTCGATCACGTCGAACGCCACGCTGACGGCGGCCCCACGAGCGCCGAGAATCTCCAAGGCCTTTGCGAGCGCTGCAACCAGGCCAAGGAGGCCCTCGGTTGGCGGACCAGACCAGGACCCGACGGCAGCATTGTCACCATCACACCCACTGGCCATACCTACACCAGCCCGCCACCCGACACCTGGCGACCGGACCCACCGCGACTGTCGCGGGCGGAGTTCGTGCTGCGCGACGTACTCCTTGATCATCGCCCCGCAGCCTGAGCGGAGCGCTCAGACCTCCTCGGCGACGTCCTCTCCGGAGGCGGGGTCGTAGAGGTAGACCTGCTCGCCCGCACGGGGATCGCGGGCGGAGAGCACGTGGAAGCTGGGGGAGGCCGGGTCGGCGAGGTCGACGACGGAGGCGCCGGCGCCGAGGACACCGCGCACGAGATGTGGGGGTGCGGTGGTGTCGATGCGGGTGACGACGCCGGGGGTCACCCAGACGGGGACGCCGGCGAGGAAGCCGCCGGCCTGGAAGTGGAGGTGGCCGGTGAGGATCGCACGTACGTCGCTGCCGCGCACCGCGCGGCCAAGGGCGGAGAGGTTGCGGAGCACGACGTCGGCGACCCAGGGGAGGGAGGCGAGATGGAGGGGCGGATGGTGGAGGACGAGGACGGTTCCGTCGCGTGTCGGGGTGGCCAGCTCGGTCGTGAGGCAGGCGAGCTGGTGCTCGTCCAGGAAGCCGTGGGTCTTGCCCGGGACCAGGCTGTCCAAGGTGATGATCCGGAGCTCACCGAGAAAGCTGACCGAGGCGCACAGGTCGGATTCCGGATCCAACAGGCGACCGCGGTCGCTGCCGTCTGCGTCCCGGTGCCCGCTGCCGAGCACCTCGCGGAACGGGCCGCGGGCATCGTGGTTGCCGGTCGAGTAGATGTGCGGGATGCCGCGTTCGGCGGCGAAGGCTCCCACCCGCTCCAGGACCGAGCGGCAGCCTGCGTCCGATCCGTCGTCGGCGATGTCGCCGCTGACCACGATCGCATCCAGTCCGGGCAGGTGGCGGGCGTCGCGCAGGATGCCCTCGAGTGCAGCCACGGCGTCGACACCGTCCATGTCGATGCCACTGGCGGTGACGTGGGTGTCGGAGAGATGCAGGATCCGGGTCATGGGCGCGGCCGGGTTCCACCAATGATCGCGGTCAGGAACGTGTCGACCTCGTCGACTGCATAACCGGACGGGCTCACGCCCAGGCCTTCGAGCGCCCGACGGCCTCGGTCCAGGAGGCGTACGCCTCGTCGGCCGCATCGCGACGCGAGGCGTCGGGGGAGAAGGTGCGGTCCAGCGCCCAGGTCTCGCGGATCTCGTCGAACGAGGACCACACGCCGACCCCGAGCCCGGCCAGGAACGCCGCACCCAGACCAGTCGTCTCGACGTAGCGGGGACGGGAGACGTCGACCCCGAGCTGGTCTGCCTGGAGCTGGCACAGCAGGTTGTTCGCCGCAGCGCCGCCGTCGACGTTGAGCGAGGCGACCGGAGTGGGCATGGTCGCCATCACGTCACGCACCTCGAAGGTGATCGCCTCCAAGGTCGCCCGGACGATGTGGGCACGGGTGGTGCCGCGGGTGAGACCGATGATGGTGCCGCGGGCATCGGGATCCCAGTGCGGCGCACCGAGACCGGTCAGCGCGGGCACGAACACGACCCCGTCGGACGAGGCGACCGTGCTGGCTAGGGCCTCGGTCTCCGCGGCCGAGCCGATGATCTGCAACCCGTCGCGCAGCCACTGCACCGCGGCGCCGGTCACGAAGATCGAGCCCTCGAGGACGTAGGTGACCTCTCCGGAGGGGGACATCCAGCCCGGCGAGGTGAGCAGGCCGGAGTCCGACCGCTGCGGTGTGGTGCCGGTGTTGGTCAGCACGAACGATCCGGTGCCGTAGGTGCACTTGGAGTCGCCGACCTCGAACGCGGCTTGGCCGAACAGCGCCGCCTGCTGGTCACCGGCCACCCCGGCGATCGGCAGCGAGAGATCCAGGAAGGAGCGTGCGTCGGTGACCACGCCTTCGCTCCAGTTGGGGCCGATCTCCGGCAGCGCGTCGCGGGGCACGCCGAAGAGCGAGCAGAGCTCGTCGGACCAGTCGTTGGTGTTGATGTCGAACAGCAGCGTCCGCGAGGCGTTCGAGACGTCGGAGACATGATGCAGACCGCGGGTCATCCGGGCGATCAGGTAGGAGTCGACGGTGCCGATCGCGTAGCGCCCCGACTCCACATGCGCCCAGGTGTGCGGCTCGTTCTCACGGATCCAGGCCAGCTTCGTCGCGGTGAAGTACGGATCCAGGCGGAGCCCGGTCAGCTCGCGGACGCGAGTGTCGTGCTCGGCCATGGCCGAGCAGATCGCCGTCGTCCGTCGGTCCTGCCACACGATCGCGCGCCGGGGCGACCCCAGCGTCTCCCGGTCCCACAGCACGACCGTCTCGCGCTGGTTGGTGATGCCGATGCCGACGAGGTCGTCCTTACCGTGGGCCGCGAGGGCCGCACGGCACGCCTCCAGGGTCGCCTGCCAGATGCCCTCGGGCACGTGCTCGACCCATCCCGGACTCGGGAAGAGCTGGTCGAACTCCTCATAGCCCCTGGCCGCCACCTCGCCCTTCTCCGTGACGATCAGCGCGGTGACACCGGTGGTGCCGGCGTCGATGGCGAGGATCGCGCTCATTTCGGGGTCCTGATGATGTCGAGGATGCGCTGGTCGATCCAGGACAGGTCTTCGGCCACCCGCATCTCGTAGTTCTCGGTGGCGACCCAGGCGAGGAAGCCCGAGGCGCCCTGCGCCGCGGCGTACGTCTCCAGCTCGGCCTCGATCTGCGGGGTGACCGGCACCTTCTCCGCCTCGGTCGAGGCGGTCAGGTAGAGGTCGCTGAGGTCGAGAAGTCGCTTCAGCTCGGTGATCGGCGCGGGATTGTCGTCTACTCGCAGGTCGGCCGCGATGTCGTCGTTGCCGCCGTAGCCGGCCTCCTCGCGTACGACCAGGAGGGCCGCGCTCTGCCGTCCACGGCTGTCGCCGCCGGCCTCGTCGCCTGCGGCCAGGGCTGCCAGGAGCCGGTGCTGCAGAGGTTGCTCGGGCGAGGAGGCGAGCCAGGCGGCCTCCATCGCCTCGACCACCTCAGGACCGGTGAGGATGTTGCCCTGGATCGCGTACGCCCCGTCCCCGGTGGAGCCGGTCCGGCCGCCCGCCCAGTCGTAGCAGGACGGCCCGGTGTGGGAGGCGGCGTTGCCGTCGACGTCGACGATGCCGACCTGGCGGTGGTCGCGGCGCTCGTCCTCCTCCAAGAGCCTCTCGAGGGCGACCGAAGCGGTCGCGCCCTCGTCGAGATGGGCGAGTGCGAGACCCTTGTAGGCGACGTTGGCCTCGGCCTGGGTGGCGATCGCACCGACGCCCGCGACGGCGGCCGGGACGGCCGATCCGACGGCCAGGAACTTCGAAGCGACAGCCACACCCCAGGTGGGCTGGCCGGTGCCTGGGTCGACTGCTCTGGCGACGATGGAGAAGGTCATGGCGCGACCCTATCCGTGAAATTTCGACCCGTAACGGCGTGTTGACGAATTGTCGTACACCTGACGGCAACGGTGGGCTTTGATTGAGGGATCCCTTCATCCCAATTTCGGAACCGAGTTTCGATCGTGACCAGGAAGGACGTCATGACGACCCTGGCGAAAGAAGAAACACCCGAGCTGAAGAGAGTGATGGGGCCCTGGCTCCTGCTGCTCTTCATCGTCGGTGACATCCTGGGGGCCGGCGTCTACGCCGTGACCGGGACCATGGCCGGCTACGTGGGCGGCATCTTGTGGTTGCCGTTCCTGCTCGCCTTCGTGGTCGCGACGATGACCGCGTTCTCCTACCTCGAGCTGGTGACGAAGTATCCCAGCGCCGCCGGTGCCGCGCTCTACACCCACAAGGCGTTCGGCATCCACTTCCTCACCTTCATGGTGACCTTCGCGGTCGCCTGCTCGGGCATCACCAGCGCGTCGACCTCGGCCAACACGCTGGCGCAGAACTTCTTCGGCGGCCTGGAGATCAACGGCTGGATGGACGCGCCCAGCGAGGGTGCCGTCACGACCTTGGCATTGGGTTTCATGGTCCTGCTCGCGCTGATCAACCTGCGTGGCGTGGGCGAGAGCGTGAAGTTCAACATCATCCTGACCATCGTCGAGATGGTCGCGCTGAGCATCGTGATCGGCGTCGGTTTCTACGTGATCGCCCAGGGGAAGGCCGACATGGCCGAGCTGATCTCCTTCGAGGACTACAGCAACATGGGCATCGTCTTCGCGGTCACGGCGGCCACCTCGGTGGCGTTCTTCGCGATGGTCGGGTTCGAGGACGCGGTCAACATGGTCGAGGAGACCAAGGAACCGGAGCGGATCTTCCCTCGCACCATGCTGATGGGCCTGGGTGCCGCCGCGCTCCTCTACATCCTGGTCGCCATCTCGGTGGTCAGCGTGCTGAGCCCGGGTGAGCTCGAGACGATCCGCGAGTCCGAGGGTCGGGCCCTGCTCGAGGTGGTCGAGAAGGGCGCCCCGGATTTCCCGATCGAGAAGGTCTTCCCGTTCCTGGCGGTCTTCGCCGTCGCCAACACCGCGCTGATCAACATGCTGATGGCCAGCCGGCTGGTCTACGGGATGGCCAGGCAGCGGGTGCTGCCCAAGCAGCTGGGCGCAATTCTGCCCGGCCGCCGCACGCCGTACATCGCGATCATCTTCACCACGGTGATGGCGCTGGGGCTGATCTGGTACGTCTCCAGCGACCCGGACAGCAACATCGTCGCCAACCTCGGATCCACGACCGCGCTGCTCCTGCTGTGCGTGTTCGCGATCGTCAACATCGCCTGCACGGTGCTCCGCAACCGCCGCGCCGACACCGACAAGACGTTCTTCACCGCGCCGCCCTGGCTGCCGCCGATCGCCGCCCTGCTGTGCATCTACCTGGCCGGGCCGTGGGTGGACCGCGACGGCATCGTCTACGAGATCGCCGGCGGCCTGATGGTCATCGGCGTGATCCTGTGGGCGGTCACCTGGCTGATCAACAAGTTCGCCAACAAGGACGACGAGCCGCCGCACTTCCAGGACATCGAGCACATGGACGTCAAGCCCGAGGACGACAAGTAGCTCAGCTGACCGCGATCGAGGCCGGCGTACGAACTCTCGGGAACGTACGCCGGCCCTGCCGTGTCTGAGATGACTTCGTGACAACCGGGTGAGCCGCGTACCCTGAGGCTCGTGAACGACGCCTTCCCCTCCCTCGAGCAGCTGCACGCCATCGGAGCCCTTCAGCAGCCGACCTATTCGGACCCGGTCGCGCTGACCGCAGCGGTCGAGAAGCTGAGGAATCAGCCGCCCCTGGTCTTTGCGGGGGAGTGTGACCAGCTCAAGAGCTCGATCGCCGCCGCCGGCCGCGGTGAGGCGTTCATCCTGCAGGGCGGCGACTGCGCCGAGGTCTTCGCGGAGGCGACCGCCGACAACACCCGCAACAAGCTGCGGGTGCTGCTCCAGATGGCAGTGGTCCTGACGTACGCGGCCTCCGTCCCGGTCGTGAAGATCGGCCGGCTCGCGGGGCAGTACGCCAAGCCGCGCTCCTCCGACACCGAGACCCGCGACGGCGTGACCCTGCCGGCCTACCGCGGCGACGCCGTCAACGGCTTCGAGTTCACCGAGGCGTCCCGCATCCCGGACCCGCAGCGGCTGCTGGACGTCTACCACGCGTCCTCCTCGACCCTGAACCTCGTGCGTGCGTTCACCACCGGTGGCTACGCCGACCTGCGCCAGGTGCACACCTGGAACTCCGAGTTCGTGCGCAACTCGCCCGTCGGCGCGAAGTACGAGGCGATGGGCTCCGAGATCGAGCGCGCGATCGCTTTCATGGAGGCCATCGGCGCCGACCCGGAGGAGTTCCACCGGGTCGACTTCTACTCCTCGCACGAGGCGCTGCTGCTCGAGTACGAGCACGCGATGACCCGCATCGACTCGCGCACCGAGACGCCCTACAACGTCTCCGGTCACTTCGTCTGGATCGGTGAGCGCACGCGTCAGCTCGACGGCGCCCACGTGGAGTACTTCCGCCACCTCAACAACCCGATCGGCTGCAAGCTGGGCCCCACCGCGACCCCCGACGACGCGCTCGCGCTCGCCGCCAAGCTCAACCCGAAGAACGAGGAGGGCCGGCTCACCTTCATCACCCGCTTCGGTGCGGGGAAGGTGCGTGACGGGCTGCCCGCGCTGGTCGAGAAGATCACCGCCGAGGGCGTCAACGTCACCTGGATCTCCGACCCGATGCACGGCAACACCTTCTCCACCTCCAACGGCTACAAGACTCGCCGCTTCGAAGACGTCCTCGACGAGGTCCAGGGCTTCTTCGACGTCCACCACGCCCTCGGCACCGTCCCCGGCGGCATCCTGGTCGAGAACACCGGCGACGACGTCACCGAGATCATCGGCGGCGGCGAGGAGCTCGACGAGGCCGGCCTCGTGCACCGCTACGAGTCCGTCGTCGACCCGCGGCTCAACCGTGTCCAGTCGCTCGAGATGGCCTTCCAGGTCGCGGAGATGCTCAGGTCTCGCTGAGAGACCAGGCGAGCTGCATGATCTCGTCGCCGTCGCGGAGGGTGCTGCGGTTGCTGGTGTCGGTGAAGCCGGTGCGCTCGTAGAGGCGCTGGGCGCGCCGGTTGTCGGTGCGGGTCCACACGCTGAGGCCCTCCCAGCCGCGCGACTGGAGGTCGCGGATCATCTCGGTGCCGACGTGGGAGCCCCAGACGGCGGGGTCGACGAAGACCATCGAGAGGTGGCCGTAGCCGGGTAGGGGCACGCCGTCGACGAGGTAGGTCTCGGCCACCAGCATCCCCGCGGGACGGGGGCCGTAGTGGGCGAGCAGCGCGAGCTCGGCGGTGTCCAGCTTCTCCTTGATCCTGCGGATCCTGGCCTCGGTCGCGGTGCGACGACGAGCGGCGTTCGCTGCTCGCCAGACGTCGACGGCGACGGCGCGCTGCTCGGCGCTGTCTATCTCGGCGACGATGATTCTCGGCATATCCGGGTGGCCAGGACCTACAGCGTCATCAGCCAGACGCCGAGCACGAGCATCACGATCATGAAGATCGCACCCACCCACAGCAGCACGATCCAGGTCGAGGGGTTGTCCTCGGACTCGCCGGCCATCAGCGAGGAGACGTACTCCTGCTGTGCCCCGTAGTCACCGAAGTCCTGCTCGAGCGGTTCCGGCTCGCCGGCGTACCCATGGCCGGTCTGCCAGTCGCCGGAGCCTTCGGCGGCGAAGGCCTCCTCGGCGTAGCCGGTCGCATAGGCGGGCTCGGCGTCGTAGATCTGCTCGGACGGCGTCTCCTCCGAAGGCGGGGCCCAGTGACGGACCTTCCCGTTCCGCGACTCCTGGACGAGGGTCCCGGAGGGCTCGACGAAGGGCCGGTAAGTCGCTTCGGCGGTGGCCTGGGAGACCGGCTCGGGCTCGGGGACGGGCTCGGGGACCGGCCCCGGGAGCGGTCCCGGCTCGGGATCAGGAAACGGCTCGGGTCCGGGGAGCGGCCCCGGTTCGGGGACCGGGTTGGGCGTCGGCTCGGGGTCCGGGACGGGCTCTGGCCCCGGGACCGGCTCCGGGTCAGGGATCACCGCGCCTGCCGCGGCCGGCGCCTGCGCCGGCGGAGGGGCGGTCGGCGGTGCGTACGTGGTGCGGATCGCGGTGGACTCGTTCGGCTCGTCGGTGTCGAGTCGCTCCTCGACGTCGGGCGACGTGCGCCTCGAGGTGCGCTCCGTGGGTTCGTCGTCCGGGGTCTTGACCGAGCCCGACGAGGCTGACGAGGCCGACGACGCCGGACCCGGCCGGTCGTCGTCGCCGTAGGCGCTGATCCGGGGCAGGCTCAGTGAGGTCTGCTCCGCCTCGGGCACGTCGTCGACGGCCTCCGGGGAGACCGCTGCGACCGGCTTCCGGATCACGGTGGACTCGTTGGGCTCATCGAGCTCATCGAGCTCATCGGGTGCGGGCGTGATGTCCTGGTTTGCAGCAGAGTGCATGCCTTCGGGCTTCGCTTCAGCACTGGACACGGGTGGCGTCCTTTCCTCTACATCGATGGAGTCGGCCTCGGCCGCTCGGTCGGGCTCCGTGGCGACCTCGAGGCCGCACATCGGACATGTGGGCTCGCCGAAGAGCCGGTGCCCACATTGTGCGCAGCTGGTCATGCCACCCCCATGGCGTCGAAGATCACTCCCGTGCGTTCCCAAGCCTAGGTCACACGCCTTGACCCTGGGCCGATGCCCGCAGATCGCGGAGCAGCGCGATATCGGGGTTGTCCGCGTCGCGAGAGCCCGGAGTCTCCAGGATGAAGGGCACCCCGGCGGTCGCCGGGTGCGCGAAGAGCTCCTCGAAAGCCGGTGTGCCGATGTGGCCGCGGCCGATCTGCTCGTGGCGGTCGAGATGCTTGCCGCGTACGTCCTTGGAGTCGTTGGCATGGATCAGCCGGAGTCGCTCGGGGCCGCCGATCTCGACGATCCGGTCGACGCACGCGGTGGCCCCGCCCGGCTCGTCGAGCGGGGCTCCGGCGGCGAAGACATGGCAGGTGTCCAGGCAGATCCCGGCCTTGGGGTGGAAGTCGAGGGCCCCGAGGTAGGCGGACAGATCCTCCACGCCTGCGCACAGTGATCGCCCCTGGCCGGCGGTCGGCTCCAGGAGCAGCCAGGGGGCACCCTCGGCCGAGATGTCGTCGAGCACGGGGAGCAGCGCCTCGCGCACCTGCTTCATCGCGGCGGCGTGCTTCTCGACCGCGTCCCCCTCGGGAGAGACGAACGAGCCGGTGTGGACGACGACGCCCTCGGCCCCGATGTCGGCGGCCCGGCGCAGGTTGTGCGCGACCAGGGCTGCCGACTTCTCGTACGTCGCCGGCGTGGGTGAGCCGAGGTTGACCAAGTAGGGGGCGTGGATGAAGGCACGCATCCCGCGCCGCTCGATCTCTGCCCGGAAGGCATTGTCCTCGGCCGGCTTCCCTGCCGAGAGTGCCCATCCCCGCGGGTTGCCGACGAAGATCTGCAGGGTCTCGCCGCCGATCGCTTCGGTGTTGGCGATGGCGCCGGCGACGAGACCCTTGCCGACCTGTACGTGGGTGCCGATCGGGTTGCGGCCCTGCGGCGTCGAGAGGAGTTGCTGGGTCAAGGTCAGTTCAACCAGATGGTGATCTCGGAGCCGTACGGCGCCTCGCCGCCCGCGGGCTCCTGACGGGTCACGTAGCCGAGGCCGAGGTTGATGCCGCCCTCCTGCTCCTCCTTGACCTTGAACCCGGCGGCCTCGAGGGCCTGCTTGGCGGTGTCCTTGTCGGTGCCGACGACGCTGGGGACCGGCACGGCGGCCGGGCCCTTGGCCACGACCAGCGTCACGGTCTCGCCCTTGGGAAGGCTGCCGGAGCTGGGGCTCTGGCTGAGCACGGTGCCGGGCTGGATCTCCTGGTTCTCCTCCTCCTGGATCTCGACCTTCAGGCCGTCGGCCTCCAGGGACTTCTTGGCGCGCTCGGCGCTGCGACCGGTCCAGTCGATGATGTCGACGGGCGCCGCGCCCTTGCTGATCACGAGCACCACCGACTTGCCGGGGCGCACCAGCGTGCCGGGGCGAGGCTGGGAGTTGATGACGTGGCCCTCGGGGACGTTGTCGTGGAACCTCTTGATCGGGTCGCCGACGCTGAGCCCGAGCTCCTGGATCACGTCCTGGGCGTCGTCGGCGAGCATGCCCTTGACCTTGGGCACGGAGTACTCCTCCACACCCTTGCTCACGCTGATCTCCACCTTCGACCCGGGCAGCGCCTTGTGGCCGCGGCCGGGGTCGGAGTCGATGACGATGCCCTCATCGACGGTCTCGGAGAACTCGGTGTTGGCCGAGACGTCGAAGCCGGCCTCCTGCAGCTGAGTCGTCGCCGCGGCTTTGCTCAGGCCTGCTACCGACGGGACCCGCTCGTAGCGTCCGTCGATGAACCACCACATCCCGGTCGCCACCAGCGCGACGGCCACCACGGCGGCGGTGATCGCGATCGGGCCCTTCCAGCTCGCCGGCATGCTCCGGCGCTGCTTCGGCTGCACGGGGGTCGGCGCGATGCGTACGTTCTCCTCAGGCTCGCTCAGCGAGAGCCGCGCGCCCGCGGGGAGGCCGACGCCGGGAGGCGGGCCCGCCGGACCCGGCGGCCGGCCCGGCGGGGGGCCGGAGGGTCCCAGGCCGAGCGGGGGCAGGACTGCGGTCGACTCGGCGTCGGACTCGTCGTGGGCGCGTGCCGGGGAGTCAGCCGCGCGGGTCGCCGTGTCGGGGGCGCCGGGGGAGGGGAGCGCGAGGTCGGCGGTGAGGTCGGGGTCGTCGAAGATGCCCGCGGACAGGGTGGCCATGACACGGTTGACCATGCGCAGCAGCACCCCGGCGTCGGCGGGACGCAGCTCGGGGTCGCGGGCGGTCGCGCGGGCGACCAGGGCATCGACGTATCGCGGGATCCCGGGCGCCGCCTTGGAAGGCGGCGGGATGTCCTCGTGGACGTGCTTGTAGGCGATGTCGACCGGGGACGGGCCGCTGTGGGGCTTGCGCCCGGTGAGCAGCTCGTAGAGCACGACGCCGGCGGCGTAGACATCGCTGCGCGGCCCCGACTTGGACTCGGTGACCAGCTCGGGGGCCAGATAGGAGACGGTGCCGACCAGGTTGCCGGTCGTGGCGTCGTTGGAGTTGTTGCTCATCACCCGGGCCAGACCGAAGTCGGCGACCTTGACCCGCTGCGAGATCGAGCCGGGGCCGGTGGTGATGAGCACGTTCTCGGGCTTGATGTCGCGGTGCACGATCCCGACGGCGTGCGCCGCGGTCATCGCGCTCAGGATCGGCTCGATGTAGGCCAGCGCCTTCGCGGCGCCCAGCGGCGCCTGCGACGCGATCGTGTCGCGCAGGGTGTGGCCCTCGATGTACTCCATCGCGAGGAAGGCGACGCCGTCGTCATCGTCCTGATCGTAGACGGCGACCACGTTGGGATGGGACAGCTTCGCGGCGGAGCGGCCCTCGCGTACGAACCGGTCGCCGAAGTTGCCCTCCTCGTCGAGATCCTGGTGCATGACCTTGACGGCGACGATTCGGTCCAGCCGGGTGTCGTGGGCGACGTAGACCGTCGCCATCCCGCCCTTCGCGACCTTCTCGACGATCCGGTAACGCATCCCCAGGACCTTGCCCAGAAGGGGGTCGGATGCGGTAGCCGAGCTTCCGCCGTGGCGTCCGATGACGCTGTCACGGGGGTCCGCCTCACTAGCCACGCGATCCTCCTGTCTCCGGTTGGAGAAGTATTCCGGACCGGGCAATGGTACGGACCAGGGGGTCCGACTCACGACTTTCCGCCGTGGCTACCCGGGCCGGTAATGTGATTGTTATGAGCGAGCGTCAGCGAGTGACCATGGGCCTCAGGCCGCCATGTCCGTATCTTGGCGCTTGCGCTACGGAGGTGGCGGAATGAGCGACTTGCGGCTGGCGGAGCAGGACCTGGGTGTCCTGGTGGACGAGTGGATCGACTGGGCCACGGCCGCGTCGCTGCTCGGGGTGACTGTTGGGAAGGTGCGCACCATGATCCGCGAGCACGAGCTCGCCGCGGCGGTTCCTCCAGGGGTGAAGGGCCAGCACATCCCGGCCCTGTTCATCCAGGACGGTCTGCCGGTCAAGGGCCTGGGCGGCCTGCTCCACGTGCTCCACGACGGGCGCTACGACGACCGCGAGATCATCGCCTGGCTCTTCCTCGACGACAACCTTCCCGGCCGTCCGATCGACGCGCTTCGGGAGAACCGCGGGTCGGAGGTCAAGCGCCGGGCCCAGGCCATGGCACTGTAGGAAGACCTGGTCCGTACGTCTCGGAGGAGCCTCGTGAGGTCGAAGTCCGCCCTGGTTGGCCTGCTGCTCGCACTGTTGATGGCGCTGGTCGCCGGATGCGGAGGCAGCCCCGGCTCGGACGGGGGCGCGAAGAGCGGCACCGACCCCGAGAGCGGGCTCGCCTGGATCGCAGAGTCGGACCTGCCGCCCGAAGGAGCCGAGACCCTCGAGCTGATCGACGCGGGCGGCCCCTTCCCCTACCCGGGCAAGGACGGCAGCACCTTCGGCAACCGCGAGGGGATCCTGCCGGAGGAGGCCTCGGGCTACTACGCGGAGTACACCGTGCCGACGCCTGGCTCCGACGACCGGGGTGCGCGGCGTATCGTCGCTGGTGAGGGTGGAGAGTTCTACTACACCGAGGACCACTACGAGTCGTTCTCACGGATCGACCGGGGGTGAATGACCAGAATGAGCGGACTGGCAGGGCTTCTGGCCGGGAAGATCGATCCCGGCGTCTACCGCTGGCACACCGAGCTGGCGGCGAGAGATCTGGCCGAATCGGTGACTGGTGCCGGCTGGTCGCTGGCGCAGATCGCCGACGTGGCCGAGACCAAGGACGAGGTGCTCGGCGCCATCGGCGCAGCGCTCGGGTTCCCGGCTCACTTCGGCCGCAACCTCGACGCGCTGTGGGACTCGCTGCGCGACGTGTCCGCGCCCACCGTGCTGCTGTGGGAGACGTGGGGGTGCGCGGCCTACGCGGATCGAGCCGCGTTCGACCAGATCGTGGGGGTCCTGAAGGACCGCTCCGCGGAGATCGCCGAGGACCGGCCGGCATTCACCGTGCTGCTGCGCGGGGACGGTCCCGAGACCGACCTCGTCGACCTGGGCTGATCTGGGCCGAGCTGGGCCCGGGGATCACCCGACGGTGACGGTGCGGGTGGGGTAGCCGGTGGCGCCGTCGGGGGCCGGGGGCGCCTCGTCGGCGGTCTGTGGCTTCCCGGACCGGTCGAAGGCGCGCGCCTGGATCTGGTGCTCGCCCTCGGTCGCGTCCCAGCGGTAGATCCACTGCCGCCAGGTGTCGATGCTGTCCTCGGCGGCGAGGTCGGCGGACTGCCAGGGGCCGTCGTCGATGCGTACCTCGACCTTGCTCACGCCGCGGTGCTGCGCCCAGGCGACCCCGGCCACGGTGACGGTGCCGGGCATCGTCTCCTGGCCGGGGATGTCGATGCGGCACGCGGTCTTGATCGGGCCCTCGGCGGACCAGCCGCGATCGGTCCAGTAGGCGCGGAAGTCGGCGAAGCGGGTGACCTCGAGCTCGGTGAGCCACTTGGTCGCCGAGACATAGCCATATAGACCGGGGACGACCATGCGTACGGGGAAGCCGTGCTCCCGGGTCAGCGGTTCGCCGTTCTGCGCGATCGCGAGCAGCGAGTCGCGGCCATCGGTGAGCGCCTCGAGGGGCGTGCCGATGGTGATCCCGTCGGCACCGGTCGACTTCACCGCGTCGGCATCGGGGTCGAGGCCCGCTCGTTTCAAGACGTCGCGGATGCGTACGCCGGTCCAGGTCGCGTTGCCGATCAGGTCGCCGCCGACCTCGTTGGAGACGCAGCAGATCGTCACTCGCCGCTCGTAGAGGGGCATCGCGAGCAGATCCTGGTAGGTCAGCTCGATCGGGTTGTCGACCAGGCCGTGGATCTTGAGCCGGTAGTCGGCGACGTCGAGGCGTGGGGTGAGCAGCGCGATGTCGATGCGGTAGAAGTCGTCGACCGGGGTCAGGTGGGGCGTGAGGCCGTCGATGCGGAGCTCCGCGCCCGCCGGGAGGGGCGCGGCGGGGGAGACGGTCGCGGGGATCACCACCTTCGTCGCCGGATGGCGGCGGGCGGTGACCACCTTCGCGCCGACCCCGCTTGCCACGCCCGCCGCGGTCACTGCCGATGCCGCGACCAGGAACCTGCGGCGGTCGAAGCCGTCGGGGGCCTCCGCTTCGGTGGTCGCGGCGGTCGTCGAGGCGCTGTGCCTTCTCAGGTGGCGGGTCAGGAGGACCAGCGAGGCGATGCCGACCGCCAGGCCGACCAACAGCGCGACGATGCCCGTCGTCGGGCTCGCGGGCCCGTTGCCGGACCTGCCGGCGAGCAGGGCGGCGATGTCGACCGCCCCGAGGATCACCAGCATGCCCACGCCGAGCGGGAGGCGGCGTACGGCCAGGGCGCCGGCCACGCCGAGGAGGGCCAGCGTCACCAGCGCGACACAGGCCAGCAGGATCGGCTTGTCGGCGGTGCCGAACGTGGCGACCGCCGCCTCCTTGAGCCAGCGCGGGGTGAGGTCGATGACTCGGTCGCCGAGCGCGAGCAGGGGAGAGGCGCCGCCGGCGAGGGCGGCGATGAGCTCGGCGATGCCGAGGCCGAGTACGCCGGCTGCGATGCCGGCGACAGGGCCGCTCGGGGGCGTGCGGGATGTCATGCTGTGGGTTCGTGGCTGATCGATGCTCGGATGGGACCAATCCTCCCACTCTTCGGCTGCGAATCCGTAGTGAGAGCTGTCGGTCTGTCGGAAGGAGCGCGCGTGCGGCGAGCATTGCGGGTCGTGGGCGAGGAGTCGTCACCCGACCCCGATGACGACCTGGACGTGGCGGGCGTGCTTGCCGCGGTCGCCGGTGGCGACCTGCATGCCTTCGGACGGATCTACGACGACCTGGCTCCGCTCGTCTTCGGGGTGGCGCGGCGGGTGGTGCGTGACCCTTCGCGTGCGGAGGAGGTGACCCAGGAGGTGTTCACCGAGGTGTGGCGGCAGGCCGCTCGGTTCGACGCGGCGCGTGGCTCTGTCCGGACCTGGGTGCTGACGATCGCACACCGGCGGGCGGTCGACGCCGTGCGCTCCTCGGAGGCCTCGCGTGTGCGAGAGGAGCATGTCGCCCGGCGCGAGCCGGTGGAGGTCGCCGGCCCGGAGGAGGCGGTGGTCACGGCGTCGGAGCACGATGGCGTACGCCGCTGCCTGGAGGCGCTCACGCCGCTGCAGTCGCAGGCCGTGCGCCTCGCCTACTACCAGGGGTTCACCTATCCCGAGGTCGCGGAGATGCTCGGCCGGCCGCTGTCGACGGTGAAGACGCGGATGCGGGACGGGCTGATCCGTCTCAGAGACTGTCTGGAGGCTCGCGATGGCGCCTGACGTACACGGCCTGCTCGGGGCCTACCTTCTCGATGCCCTGGTGCCGTGGGAGCGCGCCGAGTTCGGGGCCCACCTGGCGGCCTGTGCCGAGTGTCGCGAGGAGGTCGACTCGTTGCGGCCGGCGACCGCCGCGCTCGCCGGTGGGGTCGCCGCGACACCGCCGGCTCCGCTGCGCGACCGGGTGCTGCGTACGGCCTCGCAGACGCCGCAGCTTCCACCGGTGGTGACCGCGGCCCGGCCACGCCGTCGCTGGCTCATGGGCGCGGTGGCTGCGGCGGCCGCGCTGGTCATCGGCGTCGGCGTGGGTCTCGGAGTGGTTCTGAGCGACGACGACCCGCCCACCATGACCGCCGCCCAGGTGATATCGGCCCCGGACGCGAAGATGCACAAGGAGAACACCTCCGACGGCGAGCTGATGGTCGCGATGTCGCCCGAGATGCACATGGTCGCCGTCGATGCCGCCCACCTCGACCGCCCCGCCGGCATGACCTACCAGGTCTGGTGGCACACCGACGCCGGGATGGAGTCCGCCGGTGTCCTGGACGAGGAGATGTCCGTCGCCGTACCCGTCGAGGACGGCGACCTGATGGTCACCATGGAACCCGAGGGCGGCTCCGACCAGCCGTCCGACAAGGTTCTCTTCGAGATGCCCGCCACCTCGCTCTAGCCGAGACGTCAGGTACGTCGGCCCAGACGTCACCCAGGTCGGCCGAGAAGTCACGTGCGTCGGTCGAGGTGGCACGCCCGTGACGCTTCGGCCGACCGCAGTGACGCTTCGGCCGACCGCAGTGACGCCTCGGCGTCAGAGGGCGCGCTGGGTCGCGGCCGTCGCGAGGGCGCGGAGGGTGGTGGCGGCGTGCGCGTCGAGGAGTCCTGAGGCCCGGGCGTCGTCGAGGGCGGTGAGGCCTTGGTCGGCGAGCTCGGTGATGGTCTTCTCGACCTGCCGCTCCGCGCCGGATGAGGCGATGATGGTACGCAGCGCCGAGACCTGGTCCTCGGTGAGCGGCTGGCCGAGCGAGCGGTCGAGGAGGTCGGCCTCGGCGGGCGGTGATCCGGTGAGGGCCAGGGCGACCAGGACGGTGCGCTTGCCCTCGACGAGGTCGTCGCCGGCGGGCTTCCCGGTGACCGAGGGGTCTCCGAAGACGCCGAGGAGGTCGTCGCGGAGCTGGAAGGCCTCGCCCACGGGCAGGCCGTAGGCCGACAGTGCCTCGATCTGCTCGGTCGAGGCCCCGCCCAGGGCGGCGCCGACGTGAAGGGGGCGCTCGACGGAGTACTTGGCGGCCTTGTAGCGGACCACCTTCATCGCGGCCTCGACGTCGGCTGCACCGCGCGCCTGGACGGTGATGTCGAGGAACTGCCCGGCGATGACCTCGGTGCGGGTGTGGTCGAACACAGAGAGCGCGTCGGCGGTCTCGGGCGCCCCGAACCCAGCGGTACGCAGCAGCTCGTCGGACCAGGTCAGCAGCAGGTCCCCGAGGAGCACGGCTGCGGCATCACCGTAGGCACGGGACCGCCCGGGCCACCCCGCGGCGGAGTGGTCGGCCTCGAACGCGCGGTGCGCGGACGGGGCGCCGCGGCGGGTGTCGGAGTCGTCGATGACGTCGTCGTGGACGAGGGCCGAGGCCTGGAGCAGCTCGAGCGCGGCGGCCGCCCGCACCAGCGACTCCTCCTCGGCAGGGGAGGGGGCGGGGCGCACCGCGCGGAAGCCCCAGTAGCAGAACGCGGCCCGCAACCGCTTGCCTCCGGACATCGACTCGCGGGCCCGGCGCAGCAGCGGTTCGACTTCGTCCCCGAGCGGGACCAACCGCTCGAGCTGCGTCGCGAGGAAGGTGTCCAGAGCGCCCTGGACGCGACTGCGGAATTCATCGGCGTCCCACGTTTCATTCACTCTCCGAGCCTATGGCACTCACCTCTGGTTGGGACCGACCGCCTGCGCGACCAGCGCGGACGACAGCCCGGTGAACGGCAGCCCGGAGCCGGGGGTGGCGTGGGCGCCGGCGGCGTAGACGTTCGGGATGGGGGTGCGCGGTCCGAGACGCTGGAACACCGTGCCCCGTCCTTCCCACTTGACGCCCAGCGGTGACCCGCGCCAGCGGCGGACGAGCTCGGCGGCGCCCAGGTCGACACGGTGCACGACGTGCTCGCGGAGGTCGACCTTGTGGCGGGCCAGGGCGAGCAGGACGTCCTCCATCAGCTTGCCGTAGGAGTGGACCGTCCAGGCGTGCTGTCCCTCTGGAGCGAGCCCTCGGGTGCGTACGACGAGGGTCGGCTCGCCGTGCAGGACCAGCTCGTCGGGCAGGTCGAGCAGATGGTCGGGCAGCGAGGAGAGCCCGAGATGGAACGTCATCGGCGGGATCGCGGGCAGCGTGCGTTCCACCATGGGTCGCAGGGCCGGCACCGAGCGCGGGTCGAAGGCGACCACGACCGCTCCGTCGGCGCCGAGATCGATCTCGCCGGCGGTGGTGCTGACCGCGACCGCCCTACCGCCGCGGAGGATGATGTCCTCCACTCGGGTCGCGGTCTGCACCGAGACCCGGCGGGTGGTCATCCGGGCCGCGAGCACCTCGGCGACGACCCCCATCCCGCCCTCGACGCGCCAGCCGCCGAAGCGCTGCTCGAGGTAGGCGGTGAGCCCCGCCCAGGCAGGTACGTCGCGCAGCTCCTGCCCCGCGGCGACGAACGGGTGCCCCGCGACCAGCCGGAGCCGCTCGTCCTTGAACGTCTTGCGCAGCCGCTTGTGGAGGGTCTCGCGAGACCGGAACCGCTCTGCGACGGCCGACGGCAGCGCGGAGGGCTCCCACGGCACCTCGAAGTAGTGCTTGCGCAAGACCTCCCAGTCCTCGCTGAACCGGGCGACGTAGTCGGTCCACTGCCGGCCCATGCCCGCCCCGAGCTCGTCGAAGGCCGCCAGCTGGGCTCCGCGGGTGCCGCCGGGCACCGCGACCGAGGTCTTGTCGGCGAACCGGTGCTCGCGGATGACGTCCATCGGCACCAGCTCCAGCTCGCGCTCCGCGGGCCGCCCGGACTTTCGGAACAGGTCCCGCATCACCGCGGGCAGCAGGGTCGAGGTCGCCGAGGCGTCCCACGTGAATCCCTCCTCGCGCACCGGCACCAGGGCGCCACCGAGCTCACCGGAGGCCTCGAGGAGGGTCACCGAGTGGCCGAGCTTGGCCAGCCTCGCGGCGCTGGCCATCCCTGCGTACCCGCCCCCGAGGACGACAACGCTCGTCATTGGACGGGGTAGGGCTTGGTGGTGCCGTCGGAGGGCTCCTCCGGCGGCGGGGCGCCCCGCCGTCCGCGGCGGGTGAGCCTGCGCCAGCCCCCGCGAACCGTGCGGACGATGAAATACACCAGCACCAGCCCGGCTGCCAGCAGAACTGCGGCGATCCCGGCGGCGGCCAGCGGGTGCTCGGTCGCGAACCAGACCACGCCGAGGACGAGGCCGTCCTCGACCAGGCTGACCACCGAGTTGGAGACTGGCTCCGGGGAGGAGTTGACCGCCAGTCGCTCGCTGGCCTTGACCAGATGCGACATCAGCGCCGAGGTGCCGCCCACGACGCCGCCGACGGCCGCGCTGAGCGAGTCGGCCTCACCGGCGAGCAGGACGCCGATCACGGCGCCGATCGTGGGCCGGATCACCGTGGAGATCGAGTCCCACGTCGAGTCGATGTAGGGCACCTTGTCGGCGACGAACTCGATCGCGAACATCACCCCTGCCGCGGTCAGCACGGGCCAGGTGCCGAGCACGTCGGGGATCTCCTCGGCCCCCGTCGTACGCTGCACGACGCCGAGCACCAGCAGGACGAGGTAGGCGTTGATGCCACTGGCCCACCCGCTGGAGAAGGTCAGCGCTAGAGATTCCATGGGGACATCTTGGCCTACGCCGGCGCGGGTCCAGACTCCGTCCTGTCGGAGAACGGTGCCGTCTTCCCGTATTTACCCTCGTCACACCCCGTACGGCAGAATGGGCTGCTCAACCCAGAGACGACCCCCACGTGGCAAGGAGACCGGATGACCATGACGACACCCGACGAGAACGAAGGTGTGGTCGTGAACGAGGACCCCGAGGCCGCCGTAGAGGTGGCCGCCCTCGCGGCTGAGCCCGTGCCGCGGGAGATGACGTGGGCGATTCGCTTGATCATCGGGCTGGTCGCGTTCAGCGCCGTCGTGGTCGTGGTGATGGTGCTGCGTTCCGACGACCTGGTGCGCGCCTGGGCGGAGGGCAACCCCTCGGCCAAGCGCATCTTGGAGACCGAGGGCCTCGAAGCCCTCATCAACCCGCCCACCGACAACCGGATCAGCGCGCCGGCGTTCATCGCCCCCGCGATCACGCTGTTCGGGGTGATGGCCTGCATGCTGGGCGTACTCGCGGTCTTCCTCCGCAACGGCTTCGAGTGGTCTCGCATCACGATCACCTTCCTGGTGTTCATCTCCGCTGTGGCCAGCGTCGGTGGCATCCTGACCGGACCGCCGGTGATCATCACCGTTCTCACCGCGATCGCGATCGTCATCGCCGCGGCCCTGCTGGTGGTGATGTGGCTGCCGGCGAACACGCGCTACATCCACCCGCCGCACCAGATCCGCGGCATGGTCGTCGAGGACTGAGCGACCCGCAGCACTTCTCGACTCGCCCCGTCTCCGAAACGTCTTGTGACTGTCGGTGGCGGGGTGTAGTTTGATTCTTGTGTTCGAACAAACGTTCGAACAACAGGCTCTGGCGGGTGTCGTCCTCGACCCCCGGCGCCCGCCGGAGCCGTCCACTGCGGGGTCGACCGTGAGCGAGAAGGACGACCCCGATGCATCTGCTGCCGGCGACGACACACAGCTATCTCTTCCGCGCGACCGAGTCGCTCTCGGAGGCCATCGTGGGCGACGACGTGCCGAGCCGGTACGCGATGGCGCACGTCGCCGCCCTCCAGGCCGCCGCCGCGCTGATCGCGGCCCGCACCGACCCTGTCGAGGCCGCGAGCCGCGCCGGTCGTCGCCGCCCGTGGAACGCCTGGGTCCGCCTGAAGAAGGTCGCACCCGAGCTCTCCGAGTGGGCCGACTACTTCGCCGCCGGCGCCGCCAAGCGCGCCGCCGCGGAGGCCGGCTCGATCCGGGCGGTCACGGCGGAGGAGGCCGACGACCAGGTGCGCGACGCCGATCGTTTCCTCGCCGTCGTCGAGGAGTCCCTCGGGCTGATGGCCCACACCTCGGTGGTCAGCCGGCCTCGGCACGACCGCCTCGTGGGCTGATTCAGGTGAGGTGGGCACAGGGCCTACGCTTGGCCTCATGGCAGCTGGCTCCGCATCAACCAGTCGTCGGGCAGGCGCCCGGACCGTCGCCGTCTGGGACGCGCTCGACCCGGTCCTGGCCTCCGGCTCGCTCGACGTCCTCGACATCGGCGGTGGCACCGGCACTTCTGCCGTACGTGTCGCCGGGCTCGGTCACACGGTCACCGTCGTCGACCCCAGTCCCGACGCCCTGGCCGCGCTCGACCGCCGCGCCCGCGAGGCCGGCGTCTCGGTCGACGCGCGCCAAGGTGACCTTGCCGCACTCTCCGACGTCGTCGATCCCGGCGGTGCCGACGTGGTGCTCTGCCACGGCGTTCTCGAGGTCGTCCCCGACCCGGCGGCGGCACTGGCAGGGATCCGCGAGGTGCTCCGTCCCGGCGGCACCCTCAGCCTGCTGGTCGCCCAGCGCACCGCCGCCGTCCTCTCCCGAGCCCTGGCCGGCCACTTCGCGCAGGCCGCCGAGCTCCTCGACGACACCACCCCGCAGGGGCGCTCCGGGCGCCGGTTCTCGCTCGACGAGGTCACCGGGCTGCTCGAGGCCGCTGGTTTCGAGGTCTCGGAGGTTCGTGGCGTACGCGTGTTCATCGATCATGTTCCCGGGGCGCTGCTCGACGCCGATCCTGGTGCGACCAACGCGCTTGTGGATCTGGAGCAGGCGGCTTCTACGCGTCCGGATTACCTGCCGTTGGCTTCGCAGCTGCATCTGCTTGCTTCGCTTCGCGGTTAGCTCGCTCCGCTTCGCATGTGGCTCGCTTCGCTTCGCCGGTTGGCGCCGACGCGGCGCAAAGGTCCCACCTCCGCCAGCGCTCCGGAGGCCACCGGACCTTCCGGACAGATCCACCGGTGCCCAGGAGACCTTCGGCCATGATCTGAGCGACCGTGAGGACATCGTCCGCGAGCTGCTGCGCCTCTCGGCGCGTGTCACCCGGCGGATGCGGCGGGCCGGCACGGTCGGCCGCACCATCGCGTTGACAGTCCGGTTCACCGACTTCAAGACGATCTCCCGCTCCCGCACCCTGCTCGACCCCACCGACGTCACCCAGGAGGTGCAGGCCACGGTCGCCCGCCTCTACGACGAGCTGAACCTCCGCGGCCGGGCGCTACGCCTGGTCGGGGTCCGGGTCGAGCACCTCATCGCGCGCGAGGGGACCGATCGACAGCTCGTGCTCGGCGCGCGGGAACGAGGCTGGTCCGAGGCCGATCGAGCCACGGACCGGGTCGCCGAGCGCTTCGGTTCCAGCCTCGTACGTCGTGCGAGCCTGCTCAGTGACGGCCAGGGTTGACGCGACAGCCGGTTTGCTTGACACAATCACCTCAGGTTGTGCCATGTGGCAGAACGTCGAGGGGCAAGAATTTTCGGGGCTCACTACCGCCTTCAGGGTGGCGAGCCTAGACTTGGAGATGCCCCAACAGGACATGGGAGGTACGGTGCCACTCTCGGAAGAGGAGCTTCGCCTGCTCGAGCAGATGGAGCGCGCGCTCTCGGCGGAGGACCCGAAGTTCGCCTCCGCCCTCCGAGGCACGGCCTTGCGCCGTGCCCAACGTCGGCATGCGGTCATCGCGGGCGTCGTGCTCGCCGGTGGAGTCGCGCTGTTGATGACCGGTGTGATCTCGCGGATGTGGGTCATCGGGGTGGTCGGCTTCCTGGTGATGCTGGCCTCGACCTCCGTGCTGCTCACCGCTCTGCGCGGCGCCGCCACGGTCGAGGAGGACGACGGAGACCATGAGCCCCGCAGCTCTTTCCTCGACCGCGCCAGCGAACGCTGGAAACAGCGTCGCCGCAACAGCGACGACCTCTGAGCCTCAGGAAGAGATCAGTTCCCGCTCGGACCGCGCCGCCGGTCCGGCGGCAGCCGGTGCAGTCGGACGGCGGAAGACCGACGCCGGCCACAGGCGTGCCCGGCGCCGTGCGCGCCTGTCGACGTGCTCGCTGAGCGTGGCCGAGACCAGGCGTACGTCGTCCCCGACCGCGGCTGTGTCACGACGCTCGGCGTAGCGGTTGCGCTCGACGGCGGTGACGATCCGCTGCAGCGCGGCCATCGGCTCGCGGTCTCGCAGGTGAGGGGCGAGCCCGGTGGCCTCCTCCCGCGGTGATCGAGTCCCGGACCAGGGCAGACCCAGGTCGATCGCGGTGTCGCCCAGCTCGGCCCAGCAGGCCTCCGCGTCACCGGCGAGCCGAGCCTTACGACGCCGGCGCCGGATCACGGCCGGGGCCGCGAGCGCGATCGCGCCGATCAGCGCCGCGATCCCCAGACCGGTCCAGACAGCACCGGAGCCGGACTCCTCGGAGTCGGTCTGGCTGGCCTCGGGAGTCTCCGGCGCCTCGCGCTGCGGCCGGTTGGGCAACGGCTCGACGTTCGGGTCGGTGCTGGGGACCGGCGCCTGCGGCTCGTTGCGGACGTTGCCCAGCGCACCCGAGGTGTAGCCGGGCTCGCTGGTGTCGGCGGCCGCCGGGGTCGGCTCGAAGCGGACCCAGCCGATGTCCTCGAACCACAGCTCGGGCCAGGCATGCAGGTCGCGGCCGCGGAACAACCAGGCGCCGTCCTCGTCCTGGTCGCCGCCCAGGAAGCCGAACGCGACCCGGGCCGGGATGTCGAGCTCGCGGGCGAGCACGGCCATCGCCGTGGCGTACTGCTGGCAGTAGCCGACCTTGTTGTCGGTCAGGAAGTCCACCAGGGCGGCGCTGTCGGTGCCGACGTCACGCTCCAGGCTGTAGGTGAACTCGCCGCTGTGCCGAAACCAGTTCTGCAGGGCGACGGCTTGGGTGAACGGCCGGTCGTGGCCGGCGGTCTGCTCCAGGGCGATCTCGGCGATCTCGTCGGGGAGCAGCGGCAGGTCGGTCATGCCCGGCGGGGTGCCGACCCCAGGCTCGCCGGCGGCCAGCAGACGCTCCTGCG
This sequence comes from Nocardioides sp. NPDC006273, assembly GCF_040613495.1. Classification (NCBI taxonomy): domain Bacteria; kingdom Bacillati; phylum Actinomycetota; class Actinomycetes; order Propionibacteriales; family Nocardioidaceae; genus Nocardioides; species Nocardioides sp. NPDC006273. The sequence continues at coordinate 47,374 of NZ_JBEXSD010000021.1, forward strand.
CGGGTTCGACCGGGGCGGCGGTCATCCGCCAGCTCTGCCCGGCGACGGTCTCGTCCCTGCCCTCGGTGGACATGAAGTCGAGGGTGTCCTCGTCGTAGCGCCAAGGCCCCTTGGCAGTGACCTCGAGGGGATGGGTGAAGACCGGGAGCCAGGTCGACTCGAACTTGTCGCTGGCGCGCAGCTGGTAGGTCGTGGGCTCACCCAGCAGGGTCTCGTCCGACATCGGCGGCTCGAAGGTGGCCACGCCGGTCTGGTCGGAGGGCACGTCGCGGTTGCCCGAGGTCCACTCGGTGCCGGTGAACTTGGTGAGCGCACCCACCCGCAGATAGGACGGGGGAGTCTCGGTGTCGCCGTAGACGGGGGTCACGGTCACCATCACCTGGTTGCTCTGCCGCCGCAGGTCGTCGTAGAGCCCGACGGTCGGGTTGATCACCCGCAAGGGGCCGTCACCGTCGCCCGCACCCAGACCGGGGAGGGCGACGTTCGCGCTGGGCAGCCATGCCGGGGAGAGCAGGGCGATCGCGACCGCGGAGACGCCGATGAGCGCCGGGCCGGCGGCGGGCACCACCGGCAGGTCCTCGTCGAGGCGTCGACCCCACCGACCGAGCTGCTGGGCGCGGTCGAGTCTCAGCATCACCAGGAACGAGGTCGCGGTGAACGCGAAGACGACCCAGGAGACCCCGCCCCAGCCGCCGGCGCCGATGATGGAGAACGGCACCGTGAAGACCCCCAGCACCACGAGGCCCATCATCGGCGGTTGCCGCAGCGTGACCGCCAGGACGTCGGCGAGCAGCACCGCCGCCACCCCGGCCGGGATGAGATAGGGAGCCACCCCCGATGCCGACATCGGCAGATCGAACGGGTCGAACGCGGCGTACGCCTCGGTCATCTCGGCCACGACCCGCGCCCGGCCGCCGCCGGTGACCGGGAAGGGATGCTGGACGACCAGAAGGCCGGTCGCGATCGTGCCGAGAAGCACCTGCAGCAGCACCACGACCGAGCCGTGCACGCGCAGCAGCCGCGCCGAGATGCCGGTGCCGACGATGAGCAGGCCGGCGACCAGGATCGGGCCGAGGTAGGGGAACCGGGTGCTCGTGAACGAGCCCCACGACGCCAGTGCGAACAGGACGGTCAGGAAGCACGTCAGCGGTACGGCCATCGCGGGCGCGACGCCGCGTACGTCGGAGGACGTCATCATCGCGTTGCCCCCGCCCCCGCCGCCGCGCCCCGGGTGCCGAGCTCGCGCCAGCGGGTGGCCAGCGAGTCACCGGGGCCGAGGTCGACCGCCTTCCAGCCGTGCTGGACGAGCAGAGGTACGCCGCTGGGCCGCCGCTGCTCGGGCGCGAGGTGGACCGCGCTCCAGTCGTCGACGGCGAGCGCGAAGGCGAGCGCGGCCCCGGTGTGGTGCCGGACCCGGCGAAGGACCCCGGCGTCGTCCTCGTCGAGGGAGCCGAGCACCGCCACGGTGACCCCGCCCTGTCCGGCCTCGCCGATCCAGGACGCGTCGATGCGGTGTTGGTGGACGGTCTCGACCACGGCGAGCGCCTCCAGCAGGGCGGCCGCGTCGGCCTGGCCCTCGCGGTCGTGCCAGCCGGCGCCGAGCTGGGTGGGGGTGGCACCTGCCGCGGTGCCGGCGGAGGTCACCAGGCGCACGGAGTAGCCGGCTGTGACCAGGTGCACCGAGACGGAGGCGGCGACCACGACGGCCTGCTCGAACGACGAGCCCGCACCCTGGCCGCGGTGGACCGAGCGCCGGTTGTCGAGGAAGACGGTGGCGCGGGCCTGCCAGGGCTGCTCCTCCCGGCGGACCATCAGCTCGCCGAGGCGGGCCGAGCTGGGCCAGTGCACTCGGCGGAGCTCGTCGCCGCGACGGTATTCACGCACGGTGATGTCCTCGGCGCTGCCGCCGAGGAAGGCCCGGGGGCGAGAGTCGCCCGAGGAGGTCGCGTTGCCGGTCAGCGGAGTCGGCGGCAACGGGACCACTCGCGGCGTGACCGTGAACGGGACCGTGGACTGGAAGGCGCGGTTGAGCTCGACCAGGCCGAACGGGTCGGCCACCGTCACGCGCATCGGGCCGATGTCGAACCGGCCCCGGATCTCGGAGCGGATCTGGTAGCCGAGCTTGTGGCGCCACCCGAAGCCGATCCTGTCGACCACGAAGCGTGGCCGCCCACCGAGCGCGTAGGGCACCGTCTCCTCCAGCAGGAGGGTGCCGGTGGGGATCCGGCCCTCGTTGGCGATGGTGAGCTCGACCCTGGCGGGCTGGCCGGCCTCGGTCAGGTGGGGCTCGATGTGGCGTACGAGCGCGAGCCGGTAGCGGCCCAGTGCTGCGACCACCGCGGTGACCAGCGGCAGCGCGACCAGCAGCATCCCGATCCGAGACAGCGTGGACTGGTCCAGCAGGATCCCGCAGACGACGGCGGTGATCCCGGCGGCCAGGAAAGCCCGGCCCCGGACCGTGAGCCCGGACAGCGCCTCGCGCATCGTTTTCCCCTTGGAGGTCGGTCCGGCAGGTCAGGTCTGCGGCACCGGCACGGCGGACACGACGGTCTCGAGGATGTCGTTGACCGAGCGGCCGTGCATCGCCGCGGAGGCGCTGGGGAGAAGACGATGGGCGAGGACCGGGCCGGTCAGCCGGCGAACGTCGTCGGGGAGGACGAACTCGCGTCCGTGCAGAGCGGCATGAGCCTTCGCGGCCCGCAGCAGGTGCAGGCTGGCTCGCGGCGATGCGCCGAGGACCAGCTCGTTGCTGGCGCGGGTCGCCGAGGTCAGCGCCACCGTGTAGCGGCGCACCGCGTCCGCCACGTAGACCTGGTTGACGACGCCGACGAGCTTGCGGATCTCGGCGGCGTCGGTCACCGGGTCGAGGTCGTCGAGCGGGTTGGAGGCGCTGTGGCTGGTCAGCATCGCGATCTCGGAGGCGACCGGTGGATAGCCGACCGAGACCCGAGCCATGAAGCGGTCGCGCTGCGCCTCGGGCAGCGCGTACGTCCCCTCCATCTCGATCGGGTTCTGGGTCGCGATCACCATGAACGGCGACTCCAGCTGGTAGGTCACGTTGTCGACCGTGACCTGATGCTCCTCCATGCACTCCAGCAGCGCCGACTGGGTCTTGGGGGAGGCGCGGTTGATCTCGTCGCCGACGACGATGTTGGCGAAGATGCCACCCGGTCGGAACTCGAACTCCCGGGAGTTCTGGTTGAAGATCGACACCCCGGTGACATCGCTCGGGAGCAGGTCGGGCGTGAACTGGATGCGGCGCACCGAGCAGTCGATCGAGCGCGCCAGCGCCTTCGCGAGCTGGGTCTTGCCGACCCCGGGCACATCCTCGATCAGGAGGTGGCCCTCGGCGAGCAGCACGGTGAGCGTGGAGTCGACGACGTCGGTCTTTCCTTCGATCACCTTCTCGATGCTGTCGCGAATGCGGCCCGCGACCCGCACCAATGTCTCGATCTCTGCCTCATGCACTGCGCCCGATCCTGGGGCCTCCAAAGGCGTCGTCACGTCGCGTCCTTCCGACTCACACCTGCTTATGGGGAACACCGTACGGGGTAGTGCCTACGGCGTCTGTGGCATTCACCCGACTGTGACCTGCGCATGGCCCCTCGCCGGCTGTTCTGACACATGTCCGCGAGGAGCGGGATGTGGTGGGAAATCGCCTGGTGGGGGAGGAAGGTGGTTTGAAAGTGGGGGATAGTGGGGTACGGTGGGGCAAAGTGGAGGAACGATCCACGTTGAGCTGACCGCGGGGGCGAGCACATGTTCTTCATGGGCACGTACACGCCGAAGCTCGACGAGAAGGGCAGGGTCTTCCTCCCGGCAAAGTTTCGAGATCGACTGGCGGAGGGGGTTGTCGTGACGCAAGGTCAGGAGAACTGCCTCGTGGTCTGGCCCGAGGACGTCTTCATGCAGGAGGCGCAGCGGGCCCAGCAGACGCCGCTCACCTCTCGGGACGCACGTGACTACGCCCGTGTCCTCTTCGCGGGGGCCGAGCAGACGACACCCGACAAGCAAGGCCGGATCGGCATCCCGCCGCTCCTGCGTGACTACGCCGGGATCGTCAAGGACGTGGTCGTGATCGGTGTGATGGACCGCATCGAGATCTGGGACCCGGCCAAGTGGGCGGAGTACTCCGCGGGTGCACAGGCCAAGTTCGCAGACCTGGATGAGTCAACGGACTGACAAAGGGACAGATCGACAAAGCGACAAGAAGCAAACAAGTCAACAGCGGATCCGCAGGACGAGGTCTCAGTCCCGCTCCACTCATCCGGCCATCCGGGGCACCTTCCCCGGCTCCGGACGGCACTCGATGTGACGGAGCGGGCATGAGACCTGGCTCTGCGGATCCGCAGCGTTGTCAGCCCGTGGCTCTGCCAGAGAGCCGGGGAGAACACACACCAGATGAAGCCGTGCGATGGGGGTCGAGGCGGTGACGAACCAGAAGCACGTGCCGGTGATGCTCGATCGCATCGTCGACCTGCTCGCGCCTGCGCTCGCCGACGGCGGCGTCCTGGTCGACTGCACGACCGGTCACGGTGGTCACACCGAGGCGGTCCTGGAGCGCATCCCCGGGTCCCGGGTGATCGGCATCGACCGGGACACCTACGCTCTCGGCATCGCGGGCGAGCGGCTGGCCCGGTTCGGTGACCGGTGGACGGGCGTCCACGCGGTCTACGACGAGATCCTCGACGTCGTCGAGGGGCAGGGTCTGGACGAGGTCCAGGCGGTGCTCTTCGACCTCGGCGTCTCCTCGATGCAGCTCGACCAGCGTGAGCGGGGCTTCGCCTACGCGGAGGACGCGCCGTTGGACATGCGGATGGACGCCACCCGCGGACAGACCGCGGCGGACGTGCTCAACACCTACTCCCCGGCCGACCTGACCCGGATCCTGCGCGACTACGGCGAGGAGAAGTTCGCCAAGAAGATCGCGTACGCAGTCGTCAACCGCCGCGAAAAGGTGCCGTTCACGACGAGCGGGCCCTTGGTGGAGCTCCTGTACGCGGAGATCCCGGCTCCGGCCCGTCGCACCGGCGGGCATCCGGCCAAGCGCACCTTCCAGGCGCTGCGGATGGAGGTCAACGACGAGCTCGGGGCGCTGCGTGCGGCACTGCCGGACTCGCTCGAGGCCGTCGGGGTCGGTGGCCGGGTGGTGGTCGAGTCCTACCACTCACTCGAGGACAGGCTCACCAAGCGGGCCTTCGCCGAGGCGACGAAGCTCGACGTACCTCACGACATGCCGTTCGTTCCGCCCGAGGCTGAACCGTCCTTCCGCCTGCTCACCCGTGGTGCCGAGCAGGCCAACGAAGCAGAGATCGAGGAGAACCCGCGCGCCGCCTCGGTGCGACTGCGCGCGGTGGAGCGCACGAAGCGCCGGACCAACCTTCCCAAGTCAACCCCTGGAGCGACCAGATGAGCATTGCCGCCGCGCCACAGGCGCCCATGCGCAGCCCGGACCGGGCGCCCGAGACGACCCAGACGCGGCTCACCGCTGTCCCGGCGCCGCTGCCGGCGCCGACGGCGCCGCGGCTGCCGTTCGTCGTGCTCGTCTCGATGCTGCTCGTCGGTGGCGTCGTGGGCCTGCTCGTCTTCAACACCTCCATGCAGCAGTCGGCCTTCCAGGAGCAGCGCCTCCAGGAGCAGGCGACCACCCTGGCCGCCCGGGAGCAGGCGCTCGACGGTGAGCTGAAGAAGATGGAGGACCCGCACAAGATCGCCGCCGAGGCGAAGCAGCTCGGCATGGTCGTTCCGCAGACCGCCGCCATGCTGCGGGTTCCCGATGCGAAGGTCGAGGGCGAGGCGGTCCCGGCCGACCGCTCCGCGACGCCGCCGCTGCACCCGAAGGTGGCCAAGCCCTACAGCGTGCTCGTCGCCGAGCAGAAGGCGGCCGAGCAGGCTGCCGCGAAGAAGAAGGCGGCCGAGCAGGCGAAGAAGAAGGCCGAGCGGCAGGAAGCGGAGGAGCAGCAGCGTACGTCTAGGGACGAGGCTCGCTGAAGGCGAGTCGCTGGCTGGCCCCAGGGATCACTTGGGACACACTGACAACATCAGTCACAGGTGCGGTCGAAGGCTGCATCGATCGGTAGGGGAGGAGAGCGATGGCCCAGCGACAGGTCAAGCGGAAGGACCGCCGACCCGCGCGACGCCCCGCCCCACGCCCCGCCCCACGCACCGCATCGAAGACGACGCAGCGACGCGGACCGGTGCACATCCGGCTCCGTGTCGGCTTCATCCTGGTGGCGATGGTGCTCTCGGTCTTCGGCGGCCGGCTGGTGCAGCTGCAGGGCATCGACCCGCACTCGTACGCCGCGATGGCGGCCGCCGAGAACGTGGTCGACGTCGTGCTGCCGGCCGAGCGTGGCGAGATCCTCGACCGTGACGGCGAGGCGCTGGCCGACTCCGCCGACGGGCTGATGGTGCTGGCCGACCCGAAGCAGACGAAGAAGGACGCTCCGGCGATCGCCGCGTTCCTGGCCAAGGAGCTCGGCGTCGACTATGCCTCGGCGCTCACCAAGCTGCGCAAGGACGGGAGCCGGTTCCAGTACATCAAGCGCCAGGTGCCCGCGACCCAGGCGACCGCCGCGGTGGAGAAGGCAGGCAAAGAGGGCTACCAGGGGCTGTGGACGAGCCGCGACCCGCTGCGCAACTACCCCAACGGCGACGTCGCGGCCAACCTGGTCGGGTTCCTCGGCAACGACCAGCCGCTGGCCGGCCTCGAGGTCGCCTTCGACAAGCATCTGGCCGGCAAGGACGGGCACGCCGAGTACGACGCGACCAGCCCGGCCAACGGCACCCGGATGCCGCTGGGCACCAACAACCGGGTCGCCCCGGTCGACGGCGACGACCTGAAGCTCACCATCGACCGCGACCTGCAGTACTACGTGCAGCAGACCCTGATGGACGCCGTGCAGAAGTCGCGCGCCGAGTCGGGGATGGCGGTGGTCATCGACACCCAGACCGGCGAGATCCTCAGCCTGGTCGACTACCCGACCTTCGATGCCCGCGATCCCGCGGCCTCGCCGAAGACGCTGCGCGGGAGCAACGCGCTCTCCAACGTCTACGAGCCGGGCTCGGTGCAGAAGGTGCTCACCGTCGCCGGCCTGCTGGACCAGGGCCTCGTCTCGCCCTCGACCCGGATCAAGGTGCCGGAGTCCTACATGTCCGGTGGGCGCCCGATCCGCGACTGGTATCCGCACGGCGTCGAAAAGCTCACCCTCGCCGGCGTGATCGCGAAGTCCTCCAACATCGGCACCGTGATGGCCGCCGACAAGTACGCCGAGGGCCAGCTGCGCGAGTACCTGTCCGCGTTCGGTCTGGGGCGGCGTACCGGCCTGGGCCTGAACACCGAGTCGGCGGGCCTGCTGGCCTCGCCGGAGGCGTGGAACGCTGCCGACGAGGACCGTATCGACTTCGGCCAGTCGGTCTCGGTCAACGCCGTGCAGATGGCCGCCGCGCTCAACACGATCGCCAACGGCGGCGTACGCATCGACCCCAGCCTCATCGCCGGGAGCGCCACCAACAACTCGGGCGTCGAGGTCGGCACCGACACCGCCGAGCGCACCCGGGTGGTCTCCCAGGAGGCCGCCTCCCAGACCGCGGAGATGATGGAGCGGGTCATCAACGACCCCGTCAACGGCACCGCCAAGCAGGCCGCCGTCCCCGGTTACCGCGTCTCCGGCAAGACCGGGACCGCGCAGCGGGTCAACTCCGAGTGCAAGTGCTACGACGGCACCAACACGGTCTCCTTCGGCGGCTTCGCCCCCACCGACGACCCGCGGTTCACGGTCTACGTGGCGATCCACAACCCCGGCAACGGCGGTGGTGGTGGCTCGGTCGCCGGCCCGGTCTTCTCCCAGATCATGTCCTTCGCCCTGCGCCGCTACGGCGTCCCGCCGACCGGCACCGAGCCTTCGAAGCTGCCGACGGGTTGGTAAGTATGTCGGGACCCGCCGGGCGGATAACCTTCACAGGTGAGCAGTGCGTACGAGACGGCGGACCCCAAGAGCCCGACCCGCCCGCGAGTGACCGAGCCGGTGACGCTGGCTGACCTGGCCGGTGAGCTCGGCCTGGAGGTGCGCGGCGAGGCCCGTGTCACCGGGGTCACGTTGAGCTCCCAACGGGTGCTGCCGGGTGACCTCTACGCCGCTCTTCCCGGCAGCCGGGCGCACGGCGCCCGCTACGCCGCCGGGGCGGTCGAGGCCGGCGCGGTGGCGGTGCTCACCGACGCCGCGGGCGCCGCTCTGCTGGAGGACCAAGGCCTCGGCGAGGTGCCCACGCTGCTCGTGGAGCAGCCCCGCAAGGTGCTCGGTGCGCTCTCGGCGCGCGTCTACGGCAAGCCGTCGGCCAAGCTGCGGCTGATCGGTGTGACCGGCACCCAGGGCAAGACGACGACCACGCGGCTCGCCGAGAGCGCGCTGCTCGACGCGGGTCACCGCGCCGGCGTCATCGGCACGGTCGGCACCCGGATCGGCGGTCACGACGTGAAGACCCCGCTGACCACGCCCGAGGCGCCCGACCTGCACGGTCTCTTCGCCCGGATGGTGGAGGAGGGGACCGAGGCGTGCGCGATGGAGGTCTCTTCCCACGCCCTGGTGATGGGACGCGTCGACGGGGTCGTCTTCGACGTCGCCGTCTTCCTCAACTTAGGCCGCGACCACCTCGACTTCCACAGAGGAGTCGAGGACTACTACGCGGCGAAGGCCGACCTGTTCACCCCCGAGAGGGCGCGGCTGGGCATCGTCAACATCGACGACGAGTACGGCCGCCGCCTCGCGGCCGAGGCGAGGATCCCGATCCTCACCTACGCCCTGCACGACGACACCGCCGACTGGCGGGCCACCGACATCGAGCTGCGCCCCGACGGCTCCAGCTTCACCGTCCACGGCCCGGACGGCCTCTCGTTCCCGGCCGCCAGCCCGCTGGCCGGCGACTACAACGTCAGCAACACCCTGGCTGCCCTGGCCGGCATCCACCACGCCTACGCGAGCGAGAACGTCGTACGCAGCGTCGCCACCGTCCTCGCGAAGGGCTCCGGCGTCCCGGGCCGCCTCGAGCGGGTCGACGAGGGCCAGCCGTTCACCGTCGTGGTCGACTATGCCCACAAGCCCGACGCCGTCGAGGCGGCGCTCGGCACGCTCCGCCCGCTGACCAGCTCCCGGCTGATCGTCGTGATCGGGGCCGGAGGCGACCGCGACACCGGCAAGCGGCCGATCATGGGGGAGATCAGCGCGCGCCTGGCCGACCACGTCATCGTCACCGACGACAACCCCCGCACCGAGGATCCGGCGAGCATCCGACGACAGGTCCTGGCGGGCGCGACCGGCGGGAGCGCGAGCGTCGAGGAGGTCGGCGACAGACGCGCCGCGATCGTCCGTGCGATCAGCCTCGCCGAGCCCGGCGATATCGTCGTCGTCGCAGGTAAGGGGCATGAGACGGGGCAGGAGATCGACGGTGTCACCCACCCGTTCGACGACCGCGAGGTCGTCCGAGATGCGTTGGCCGCGCACTGACCGATGCGCTGATACGGCGGGGTGCCGCAGAGCCGGCGAACCCGTAGGGAAGAATGCCCGGGGCCGGTGTCTTCGCTATGCACACCGGCCCGGGGGCAAGGACCAGGACGGCATGGCAAGGAAGGCACCCGGCTGACATGAGAGCGATCTTGCTGAGCGGAGCGATTGCGCTTCTGTTCTCGCTGCTCGGCACCCGATTTGCGATCGTACAGTTCACGAAGTTGGGCTACGGCCAGGAGATTCGCGAAGACGGGCCGACGACCCACCGCACCAAGCGCGGCACCCCGACCATGGGTGGCGTGGCGATCGTGATCTCGGTCGTCGTGGGCTACTTCGCGGCCAAGCTGCTGACCGGCGACGCGCCGAGCGCGACGGCCTACCTGCTGCTGTTCCTTCTCGTGGGCATGGCCGCGGTCGGCTTCGTCGACGACTTCATCAAGGTCTTCATGCAGCGCAACCTCGGTCTGCGCGCCTGGTCCAAGATGGTCGGACAGACGCTGGTCGCGGTGGGCTTCGGCGCGGTGGCGATCCACCCCGGACTGGCCAACGCCGACGGGATCACGCCGGCCGCCGACCAGCTCTCCTTCATCCGCGACTTCGGCCCGCACTTCCTCGGCGGCGACGGGATCTTCTACTGGCTCGGTGGCGCCCTGCTGCTGGTCATCTTCTGGATCATGGTCACCGGCACGTCGAACGCCACCAACCTCACCGACGGCCTGGACGGACTGCTGGCGGCCTCCTCGGCGATCGTCTTCGCCGCCTACACGATCATCTCGATCTGGCAGAACAACCAGCGCTGCGGCCGCCCGAGCGTGGAGATCGGCACCTGCTACGAGGTGCGCGACCCGCTCGACATGGCGATCCTCGGCGCCGCGATCAGCGGCGCCTGCATCGGCTTCCTGTGGTGGAACGCCAGCCCCGCGAAGATCTTCATGGGCGACACCGGCTCGCTCGCGCTCGGCTCCGTGCTGGCCGGGTTCGCGATCCTGTCGCACACCGAGTTCCTGCTGATCATCCTCGGCGGCCTCTTCGTCACCGAGACGGTCTCGGTGATCCTGCAGACCGGCTGGTTCAAGATCACCCGCAAGCTGACCGGCACTCCGAAGCGGATCTTCCGGATGACACCGATCCACCACCACTTCGAGATGCTCGGCTGGGAGCAGGTGACCGTGGTGATCCGGTTCTGGATCATCACCGGCCTCTGCGTCGCAGCCGGCCTGGGAATCTTCTACGCCGAATGGGTGGCGACGATCTGATGACCGATCCTGACGACAAGGGCCCGAGACTCGACGAGCTCGGCCGCAACGACTCCTGGGAAGGCGTCAAGGCGGTCGTGGCCGGCTTCGGCGTCTCCGGCTTCGCCGCCGCCGACAACCTCACCCACCTGGGTGCCTCGGTGATCGCGCTGGACGAGTCCCCGGGCGACGAGGAGCGCCAGGAGAAGGCCAAGCTCCTCGGCATCCTGGGTGCCGACATACGCCTCGGCGAGGGTGCGACCCATGTGCTGCCCGACGACGTCGACGTCGTGGTCACCTCTCCCGGCTGGCGGCCCACCGCGCCGCTGCTCGCGCAGGCGCGCGAGCGCGGGATCCCGATCTGGGGCGAGGTCGAGCTCGCCTGGCGGCTGCGCGACCCCGACAACGCCGCCGCGTGGCTGGCGGTCACCGGCACCAACGGCAAGACCACGACCGTGCAGATGCTCGACAACATCCTGCGTACGGCCGGGCTACGGTCCGTCGCCGTCGGCAACGTCGGACTGCCTATCGTCGAGGCCGTGATGGATCCTGAGCCCTACGACGTCTTCGCCGTCGAGCTCTCCTCCTTCCAGCTCCACTACACCTCATCGATGGCCGCCGAGGCCGCCGTCGTGCTCAATATCGCCGAGGACCACCTCGACTGGTATCCGTCGATGAAGGAGTACGCCGCCGACAAGGGCCGCGTCTACGAGGGCGTCGAGCGGGCCTGCGTCTACAACGTCGCCGACGAGGCCACGATGCACCTGGTCGAGGAGGCCGACGTCGTCGAGGGCGCCCGCGCGATCGGCTTCACCCTCGGCACCCCGGCCGTCGGCCAGGTGGGGATCGTCGAGGACATCCTGGTGGACAGGGCCTTCATCGAGGAGCGCCAGACCTCCGCCGCGGAGCTGTGCCAGATCTCCGACCTCGCCTCCGCCGCGCCCCACTACGTCCAGAACGCGCTGGCCGCCGCCGCGCTCGCGCGGGCGCACGGGGTCTCCCAGGCCGCGGTACGCGACGGGCTGAAGTCGTTCCGCCCCGACGGCCACCGCATCGAGGTCGTCGCCGAGGCCGGCGGCGTCACCTGGGTCGACGACTCCAAGGCGACCAACCCGCACGCGGCCCAGGCCTCCCTTCAGGCATACGACCCGGTCGTCTGGATCGCCGGCGGCCTGGCCAAGGGCGCCCGCTTCGAGGATCTGGTCGCCTCCGTCCACGACCGGCTGCGGGCCGTCGTCCTGATCGGTCAGGACCGCGACGTCATCGCCGCCGCCCTCGCGGCTCACGCGCCCCAGGTCGAGATCGCCGACATCGTGATCGCCGACGGCCAGGCGGCCATCGCCGAGGCCGTCGAGATCGCCGCCGCCCTCGCGAAGCCGGGCGACACCGTGCTCCTCGCCCCCGGCTGCGCCAGCCAGGACCAGTTCCGCGACTACAAGGTCCGCGGCGAGGCATTCGCCGAGGCCGTACGCCGCCAGCTCTGACCTGCTGGTCGACACGCGCGCAAGATCCGCCGGGAAGGCGGCGACGGCCGCGAGAATGTAATCGACGTACGTCGCACCGCAACTGGGAGGTAGGCCGTGACGACCACCAGTCCCGACCAGACCGGTTCCGGCTCGGCCGAGCAGGCCAAGGCGTACCCGAAGACGGTCCTCGGCTACCTCAAGGCCTGGTTCCACGCGCTGCGGGTGGCGTTGAACCGGCCGCTGGCCGCCTACTACCTGCTGCTCACCAGCACGGCCCTGCTGCTGACCATCGGGCTGATCATGGTGCTCAGCGCCTCGAGCGTGTGGTCCTACAAGTATCTGGACAACTCCTACGCGGTCGTCGGGCGCCAAGTGCTCTGGGTGATCATCGGCGTCCCGTGTGCGTTCATCGCCTCCAGGATCAGGCCGAAGCACCTGCGCCGGCTGGCCTGGCCGGGCTACATCGTCGCCTGCGTGCTGCTCTTCCTGACCATCTTCTTGGGCCATGACGTCAACGGGCAGCAGAACTGGATCGGGGCCGGCCCGGTCAAGATCCAGCCGAGCGAGATCGCCAAGCTGGGGATCGTGCTCTGGGCGGCTCATGTCTATGCGCTCAAGGAGCGCCGCCTCGACAGCCTCCACGAGGTGCTGATGCCGGTCCTGCCCGGCATCGCGCTGGCCACCGGCCTCGTCCTCGCCGGCAGGGACCTCGGCACCGCCCTGGTCTTCTTCGCGATCGTGCTCGGCATGCTGTGGGTGGTCGGCGCTCCCGGGCGGCTCTTCGGGATGGCGATCTCGATCATCGGTGTCTCGGTGCTTTTCCTGATCAGCACCGACACCGAGCGGCTCGCCCGGCTGACCAGCTTCGCCGACCCGTTCAAGGACTACCACGGACAGGGCTGGCAGCCCTCCCACGGTCTCTACGCGCTCAGCTCGGGCGGCATCCTGGGGCAGGGGATCGGGGCGTCGCAGCAGAAGTGGGGCGATCTGCCCGAGGCCCACACCGACTACATCTTCGCGGTGCTGGGGGAGGAGCTCGGCCTGGTCGGCACGCTGCTCGTCGTCGGCCTCTTCCTGACGCTCGCCTTCGCGCTGGTCAAGGTCGCGCGCCAGACCGACCGGCCGTTCGTCCGCTACTTCAGCTTCGGCGTGCTGGTCTGGCTGCTCGGCCAGATGATCATCAACGTCGGCATGGTGCTCGCGCTGCTGCCCGTCATCGGCATCCCGCTGCCGCTGGTCTCCTACGGCGGCTCGGCGCTGATCCCGTCGATGGTCGCCCTGGGTGTCGTCATCGGCTTCGCCCGGCGTGAACCCGCGGCTGCCGCGGCGCTGAAACACCGTAAAGCCCTGGCAAAGGATCAGGCGCGCCAGGCAGCCGCCTACCGGTCCGGCCGCCGCAACCGATAAGTTCTGACGCATCATGAAGGCCCTCCTCGCCGGCGGTGGCACCGCCGGACACACATCCCCCCTGCTCGCCACGGCCGATGCCCTGCGCCGTCTGGATCCGAGCGTGGAGGTGACCTGCCTCGGCACCCCTCGCGGCTTGGAGAACCAGGTGGTGCCCGCTGCGGGCTACCCGCTCGAGCTGATCCCCCCGGTCCCGATGCCGCGACAGCTCAGCAGCGACCTGCTGAAGGTGCCGGCCAACCTGAAGGGCGCGGTCGAGGCGACCTACGAGGTGCTCGACCGGATCCGACCGGACGTCGTCGTCGGCTACGGCGGGTACGTCTCCGTGCCTGCCTACATCGCCGCGAGGCGGCGTCACATCCCGGTGATCGTCCACGAGGGCAACTCGATGCCCGGCTACGCCAACAAGGTCGGTGCTCGCCTGGCCGACCGGGTCGCGGTGAGCTTCCCGGACACCAAGCTGCCCAAGGCGGAATACATCGGACTGCCGATCCGCCGGATGATCTCGACGATGGACCGCTGGGCGCTGCGCGCCGAGGCGCGCAGCTTCTTCGGGCTCGACCAGCACGGCCCCACGATCGTGGTCACCGGCGGCTCCCAGGGCGCCCGGACGATCAACGACTCGGTCTCCGGCGCCTACCGAACGCTGGCCAGCAACGGGATCCAGGTGCTCCACGTGATCGGCCCGAAGAACGAGCTGGTCTCGCCCGGCCCCGGCTACCACGTGCTCAACTACGTCGACCGGATGGACCTCGCCCTGGCGGCGGCGGACCTGATGATCTGCCGCTCCGGCGCCAACTCGGTGATCGAGGCGAGCGCTGTCGGAGTGCCGGCTGTCTACGTACCTCTCCCGATCGGAAACGGCGAGCAGTCGCTCAACGCGAGGGCGGTCGTCGACGCCGGTGGCGCCGTGCTGGTCGCCGATGCCGACATGAACGCCGGCTGGGTCTCGGCCAACGTGCCGCCGATCGTCACCGACCGTGCCCGGCTCGAGGCGATGTCGAAGGCCGCCAGCGACCTGGTCCCTCGCGACGCCGACGAGCGCCTGGCACGGATCATCCTGGAGACAGCCCGGAAGGGGTCCTGATGCGAGTTCCCGTTCCTGAGCACATCCTCCCGGCCGAGCAGCTGGGCAGGGTCCACTTCATCGGCATCGGCGGCGCGGGTCTGTCGGCGATCGCCCGGGTCATGCTGGCGCGTGGGATCGAGGTCTCCGGCAGCGACGGCGCCGACACCTCGATGGTCGCGGCGCTGCGCGAGGAGGGCGCGACCGTCTTCGTCGGTCACGACGCCTCTCAGGTGGAGGGTGTCGACACCCTGATCGTCTCCACCGCGATCCGCGAGGACAACCCGGAGTACGTCGCGGCGGTGGAGAAGGGCCTGCGGATCTACCCGCGCTCGGCCGGGCTGGCCTCGGTCATGGAGGGCCGTCGCGTCCTCGCCGTCGCCGGCACCCACGGCAAGACGACGACCACCTCGCTGCTCACCGTCGCCCTGCAGACGGCGGGCGCCGCGCCGACCTACACGGTCGGCGGCGAGCTGGCCGCGTCGGGCACCAACGCCGCCGAGGGCACGAGCGACCTGTTCGTCGCCGAGGCCGACGAGTCCGACGGCGCCTTCCTGGTCTACAAGCCGTACGCCGCGGTCGTCACCAACGTCGAGGCCGATCACCTCGACCAGTGGGGCACCGAGGAGGCCTACCGCGAGGGTTTCGCCCAGTTCGTGGGGCGGCTGGCTCCCGACGGGTTCCTGGTCGCGATCATCGACGACCCCGGTGCCGCCGACCTGCGCCACGTCGCCCACTCGCTCGGACGTCGCTTCGTCGGCGTCGGTGAGTCGGAGCTGGCCGACGTACGCGCCGTCGACATCGTCCTGGAGGGCACCACCTCCTCGTTCACCGTCGTCGACGGGCTCGACGAGCTGGGCCGGATCACGCTGCAGATCCCCGGGCGCCACTACGTCGCCGATGCGCTGGCAGCCCTCACCGTGGGCCTGCGCCTGGGTCACTCCTTCGACCTGCTCAAGGCGGGGCTGGAGTCCTTCACCGGCACCCGGCGGCGGATGGAGCGCAAGGGAGAGGCCGCAGGCGTACGCGTCTACGACTCCTATGCCCACCACCCCTCCGAGATCGCCGGCGACCTCGTCTCCGGCCGGTCCGTGGCCGGCTCGGGGCGGCTCATCGTCGCCTTCCAGCCGCACATGGTCTCCCGCACCCGGATCTTCGGCGAGGAGATGGGCCGCGTGCTCGGTGCCGCCGACGAGGTCGTCGTCCTCGACGTCTACCTGGCCCGCGAGGACTACGACCCCGAGGTCACCGGCAAGCTCGTCGCCGACGCGGTGCCGCTGCCGCCCGACCGGGTAGCGAGCGTCTCCGGGCTCGAGGAGGCCGCAGCCGAACTGGCCCGCCGCGCGCGGCCGGGTGACCTGGTTCTGACGCTCGGGGCAGGTACCGTGACCGAGGTGGGCCCGATGGTGCTCGCCACGCTGCGTACGGCCGAGCAGTAACGCTGGGGGAGGCGAGTATGCCGGAGTTGGGGTCGGGCGTCGACACGAGCGAGGCAGCGGCCGCGGGAAGCACGGACTCCGAGATCGCCGAGGCCCTGGAGATCGCCCAGTCGGCATCCGGGGAGCGCGAGATCGACCTCGTATCGGAGGAGGCGAAGTCGGGCTCCGAGTCGCGCGCCGAGGCGAACGCGGAGCCGGACGGCCCGGTGGTCGACGCGGCGACCCTCAAGAGCCGCAAGGCGTTCGCCCGCCGGCAGTGGCGGCGGCGCTGGCTCGCTTGGCGCCATCTCATCGTCGGCACGTTGGTCATCGCCCTTCTGCTCGGGGGGATCTGGGCGGTCTACTTCTCCACCTGGCTGCAGGTCAAGGGCACCTCGGCGCACGGCACGATGAAGATGACCAGCGCCAAGGAGGTCGTCGAGTTCGCCGCGGCCCCGATCGGGGAGCCGCTGGCCACCGCCGACCTGGAGGCCGTGCAGGTGCGGGTCCTCAACGGCCTGCCGATGGTGCGCTCGGTCAACGTCTCGCGTGAGTGGCCGGACAAGATCCGGGTCGACGTCACCGAACGTACGCCGGTCGCGGTCGTCTCCATCGGCGGGCGGCTGCGCGCGCTCGATGAGACCGGCACCGTCTTCTGGAGCTACAAGAAGGCGCCGGCGGGGCTGCCGATGGTGAACACCGTCACCGGCACCAACTCCGCCGCGCTCCGCGAGGCGGCCGCCGTGGCCTCGGCCCTCCCTGCCGACCTGGCCAAGAAGGTCGACCACGTCGAGGTCACCACCGTCGACTCGATCTCGCTCGAGCTGCGCAACGACAAGCGTGTGGTCTGGGGGAGCAGCGCCCAGTCCGACACCAAGGCCGACGTGCTGGTCGCATTGATGAAGGCGGAGCCCGATGTCGCCCGCTACGACGTGACCGTGCCGGGCCAGCCCGTCACCAGCAAGAGCGTCGGCTGATCTTCTCTACCGGACGGCTCCGCCATATTGCCCCTACCGGACGGCAACGGATCCGCACAACTGATCCGCATCCGCGTGTCGCGCCAGTTTGAGGACGTACGTCTGCCTACTGTTCTGAGAACGGTGAGGTTGACATAACTATAACCCTCAGGCTGAGGGTAAGGGTTTGACCAGCCGTAAGGACCAACCAGCGATTAAGGGGCGACCACCGTGGGAGCTGCACAGAACTATCTGGCGATCATCAAGGTCGTCGGCATCGGTGGAGGCGGCGTCAATGCTGTCAACCGGATGATCGAGGTCGGCCTCAAGGGGGTCGAGTTCATCGCCATCAACACCGACGCGCAAGCGCTGCTGATGAGCGACGCCGACGTCAAGCTCGACATCGGTCGCGAGCTCACCCGCGGTCTCGGTGCCGGTGCCAACCCGAGCGTGGGGGAGAGCGCCGCCGAGGACCACGCCGACGAGATCGAAGAGGTCATGAGGGGCGCCGACATGGTCTTCGTGACCGCCGGCGAGGGTGGCGGCACCGGCACGGGTGGCGCTCCGGTCGTGGCTCGGATCGCCCGCAGCCTCGGTGCCCTGACCATCGGGGTGGTGACCCGCCCGTTCGCCTTCGAGGGCCGCCGTCGCGCCAACTCCGCCGAGGAGGGCATCGCCAAGCTCCGCGAGGAGGTCGACACCCTCATCGTCATCCCCAACGATCGGCTGCTGTCGATCTCGGACCGCAACGTGTCGGTGATGGATGCGTTCCGCCAGGCCGACCAGGTGCTGCTCCAGGGTGTCTCCGGGATCACCGACCTGATCACCACGCCCGGCCTGATCAACCTCGACTTCGCCGACGTGAAGTCGGTCATGTCCAACGCCGGCTCGGCGCTGATGGGCATCGGCTCGGCCCGCGGCGACAACCGCAGCGTCGAGGCCGCCGAGATGGCCGTCTCCTCGCCGCTGCTGGAGGCGTCGATCGACGGCGCCCACGGCGTCCTGCTCTCGATCGCGGGCGGCTCCGATCTCGGTCTCTTCGAGATCAACGAGGCCGCCGCGCTGGTCGCCGACGCGGTCCACCAGGAGGCCAACATCATCTTCGGCGCGACCATCGACGACGCGCTCGGCGACGAGGTCCGGGTCACCGTGATCGCGGCCGGGTTCGACGGCGGCATGCCGAAGCGCCGTGAGGGCCAGTCGGCGCTCGGCACCGTTCAGGGCCGTGCCAGCGCCAGCGCCCCGCAGTCCGCCACCAACGGTGAGAGCGCCGCCGTAGCGACCGCGGTCGCCACCCGGCGAGCCGATGAGCCCGAGGAGACTCCGGACCCGGCGCCGGCCAAGCCGGCCCCCGCCGCTCCGGCGACGCCTCCGCCCGCGGCTCCGCCCGCCGAGCCCGCTCCGGTCGCCAAGAAGCCCGCCCCGAGCGTCCAGCAGTACAGCGACGACGAGCTCGACGTTCCCGACTTCCTCAAATAACCACAGCCTCAAATAAGCACAGTCAGTCTGAAGTAGGTCCCGCTTGTATTCCTTCCGAGCCTCCGCAGGCCACGTCGACCTGGCGTTCACCGACAGGTACGGCGGGGTCAGCCGTGCTCCGTACGCCGAGCTCAACCTGGCGGTCAACGGCTCGGACTCGCCTGAGGCGAAGGCCGAGAACCACCGTCTGCTGCTGGCCGACTTCGCCGACGGCGCCCCCTACGCCGACCTCTACCAGGTCCACGGCGACGTGGTCGTCGACGCGGAGCGCGGCACCCGCCCCGAGGCGGACGGGATCGTCACCACCGAGCGTGACCTGGTGCTGCTGGTCCGGACCGCCGACTGCGTACCCGTGCTGTTCGCGGACGAGGCAGTCGGTGTGATCGGCGCGGCCCATGCCGGGCGCAAGGGGATGACGGTCGGGGTCGTGCCTGCGACCATCGCCCGGATGCGCGCGCTCGGCGCGACCCGGATCAA
The DNA here is from genome assembly GCF_040613495.1 of Nocardioides sp. NPDC006273. NCBI lineage: Bacteria > Bacillati > Actinomycetota > Actinomycetes > Propionibacteriales > Nocardioidaceae > Nocardioides > Nocardioides sp. NPDC006273. The sequence goes on from NZ_JBEXSD010000021.1 coordinate 66,381, forward strand.
GGCCTGGGTCGGACCGCACGTGTGCGGCAAGTGCTACGAGGTCCCTGCCGAGATGCAGGAGGAGATCGCCGCGGTCGAGCCGGCCGCGCGCGCCACCACGAGCTGGGGCACCCCCAGCCTCGACGTGGGCGCCGGAGTGCTCGGCCAGCTCGCCCGCGAGGGTGTCGAGACGGTCGACGCCAGCCGCTGCACCCGCGAGTCCGAGGACCTCTACTCCTACCGCCGCGACGGTGTCGGCATGTCGCTGGGCGCACTGATCCGGTTGCGTGGTGCCTGATGACGACCAGTCGCACCGAGGAGATCGCCGCCGGGCTCGCTGAGACCCGCGAGCGGATCGCTACGGCTGCCACCGCCGCCGGACGTCTCGCCGAGGACGTCCACCTGGTCGTGGTCACCAAGTTCTTCCCGGCCTCCGACGTGCGCATCCTGGCCGGTCTCGGCGTCACCGACGTAGGTGAGAATCGTCACCAGGAGGCCGCGGCCAAGGCTGCCGACTGCGCCGATCTCGGCCTGCGCTGGCACTACATCGGTGGGCTCCAGTCCAACAAGGCGGCGGCCGTGGCCGGCTACGCCGACGTGGTCGAGTCCGTCGACCGCTCCTCGCTGCTGCCCCGGCTCAGCCGCGGCGCCGGCGAGCGCGGCCAGATCGTCGACGTGCTCCTTCAGGTGTCCCTCGACCCGCCCGGGCGCGCGGGCCGTGCCGGGGCGGATCCCGGTGACGTACGCGACCTCGCCGCTGAGGTCGTGGCCACCGACGGTCTCCGACTACGAGGCCTGATGGCGGTGGCTCCTCTCGGTGAGGAACCGGAGTCGGCTTTCGTTCGGCTGGCGCGGATCCGGGAGGACTTCCTGGTCGAGCATCCCGAGGCGACGGTGCTGTCGGCGGGGATGAGCGGAGACCTGGAGCAGGCGATTGCCCATGGCGCGACACACGTACGTGTCGGGTCCGCGGTCCTCGGAGAGAGGCCAACTGTCAAGTAATGTCTCGGTCAGCAATACTTTGGGGAAGGTGGCGGCATGAGTGAGCGTCAGCGAACGGCAGTGAACCTCAGGCCGTTGCGTCCGTGTTCTTGCGCTACGGGGGTAACGGTATGAGCGGCGCGATGCGCAGGTTCGGTGAATACCTCGGCCTGCTCGAGGACACCGGGTACGACGACGATGTCTACGAGGGTGACGACGACGAGACCCGCTCCCACCAGGCCGTCAAGGCGCCGGTGCGGTCGAAGCAGTCGCGCCCGGCTCCGGTGGCTGACCTTTCCGAGCGGCGACGAGCAACGGTGGTGCCCGCAGTGGCAGAGCTTTCCAAGATCATCACGCTGACCCCGACGTCCTACAACGAAGCGCGTCAGATCGGCGAGAACTATCGCGACGGCACGCCGGTGATCATGAACCTCACCGAGATGAACGATCCCGACGCGAAACGGCTCGTCGACTTTGCGGCCGGGCTGATCTTTGCTACCTATGGAAACATCGAGAGGGTCACCAACAAGGTGTTTCTCATCTCGCCTGCGAATGTCTCGGTCACGGCTGAGGCCAAGCAGCGGATCGTCGAAGGCGGCTTCTTCAACCAGAGCTGAGACCTTCGTCACCTGCCCGTGGGCGCCTGGATGCGGTCCGCATCTGGCATGTCTATGGACAGGCGCTAGAGTTTCGACAGCACTACCTGATGCCGCCCCCCGGCGGTGCAGTCCGTACGTCTGAGTCAACCGAGTAATGAATGGGTGAGGTCATGCCGCTGACGCCAGAGGACGTGAGCAACAAGCGCTTTACTCCCGTCCGGCTCCGCGAGGGCTACGACATGGGCGAGGTGGACCAGTTCCTCGACGAGGTCGAGGCCGAACTGGCACGTCTCACCCGGGAGAACGACGACCTTCGCGGGAAGTTGGCATCTGCGCAGTCGGGTGGGGGTCCGTCCTTCCCGATGGCTCCCGAGCCGCCTGCTCCTGAGCCCATGCCGGCTCCCGAGCCGGTGTCGCACCAGATGCCGATGTATCAGGAGGCACCGCAGACCGGCGGGATCGAGACGATCCGGGTCGAGACCGTGCCGGAGGCGTCCAACGCCGCCGCGCGCCTGCTCGAGCTGGCCACGCGCAACCACGACGCGCTCATCGACACCGCGAAGAACGACGCCGACAAGATCGTCGGCGAGGCCCGCACCAAGGCCGAGCGTCTCGAGGCCGAGTCGAAGGCGAAGGCCGACCGCATGGAGGCAGACGCGCGCACCCGTGCGCAGATGCTCGACAGCGAGACGGCCGAGCGTCGCCAGCAGCTCTTCGGCGAGCTGGAGCGGGAGAAGGACAACCTGACCACCGAGGTCGACACGCTGCGCAACTTCGAGCGTGAGTACCGTTCGCGTCTCAAGAGCTACTTCACGCAGCAGCTCGACGCGCTCAACAACTCGGCTGAGTCGCAGGCGCCCGTCATGGCGGCCGCCGTCAACGAGTCGGGCCCGGCGCCCAAGCGTCTGCGCTCCATCCTGGGGGAGGACGAGGGCTGAGGCCTTCGTAGTCAGGCTTTCAAGAGACCGGCCGGTCCCGCATCGCGGGGCCGGCCGGCTCGTACGTCCGCTGCTGTCTTGGTGTCATCCGGGTGGACGAGTTCTAGCAGGCGGGGCCGTTTCTGTACGGGAAATCGGCGTTTTTTCCGCGCTGCGGACCAATATCCGTGCAGTTTCGGTGTGTTTGTTGAGTAGCGCCCGATCCCGGGCTACATTCCGGGCACGCACTCCGCACCGACTCGGCGGCGCGAAGTGATGGCAGGAGAAAGGGGACTCCATGTCCGTATCTGTGAACGGTCGCGTCGGCGCAACCGTTGAACGCATCTGGGTGGTGCCGTCCGAGCTTTCTGGGAATACCAGCCTCTCGATCATGGCTTCCACGTCGGTGGCCACGGCGAGCGCGTAGCCAACCTGACCACTTGTGCGGCCCGGGGGGCCGTGTCTCACACCAGAAAGCGAGTGCCGTGCCTAAGAAAGCAATCAAGACCGTCGTTTCTCCTGACCAGCTGAAGGTCAAGGACGGCGACGACCCGTGGACCAAGGATGAGCTCAACGAGGTCATCGACGAGCTTCATGAGATGAGGGCTCACAGCCACGAGGTGCTCGTCGCCCTCGAAACCGAGCTCTCCGGTCTGATGAAGGACTCCGGCGACGGTGCCGGCCAGGACCAGGCCGACATGGGAGCGACGAGCTTCGAGCGTGACCACGAGCTGACCGTGGTCAACAGCGAGAAGGACAAGCTGGCCCAGATCGAGCGTGTCCTGGGACACCTCGAGGACGGCACGTACGGCATCTGTGAGTCCTGCGGGGAGCCGATCGGCAAGATGCGGCTCATGGCGTTCCCGCGTGCCACACTGTGCATGACATGCAAGCAGCGCGAGGAGCGTCGCTGAGCGACGCGCATACCGGTCCTGAGTCCAACGTGCATCCTGTTCGATGGGCAGAGTTCGCGGCCGTCGCAGTGCCTCTGCTGGTCATCGACCAGCTCACGAAGCTCTGGGCGGTCGCGACACTCGTTCCCGGGCAGCCACAGGAGCTGGTCGGCTCGGTGCTCCAGCTCAACATCATCCGCAACCCGGGAGCGGCCTTCTCGGCGGGGACCGGCTACACCTGGATCTTCACGACGCTCTCGATCGTCGCCACGATCGGTGTGCTCTGGTTCGCCCGCCGGGTACGTCACCGCGGGTGGGCCATCGCGCTCGGCATCCTGATCGCCGGCATCTGCGGCAACCTGATCGACCGGCTGACGCGTGAGCCCGGGTTCTACCTCGGGCATGTGGTCGACTTCCTGCAGCTGCCCAACTGGCCGATCTTCAACGTCGCTGACATGTGCATCAACGTGGCCGCGGTGCTGATCGTGATCCTCTCGTTCAAGGGGATCGGGCTCGACGGATCGATCGACGGTGCCTCCGACGAGGCCGAGACCAGCCCCGAGACCAGCCCCGAGACCAGCCCCGAGACCAATTCCGCGACCAGCTCCGAGGGCGAGGCGAAGTGAGCTTCGGTCACGCCGACCAGCGCACGCTGATGGTGCCCGACGGCTTGGAGGGAGAACGGGTCGACGCCGCCATGGCGCGGCTGTTCGGCCTCTCCCGCACCCGAGCGGCGGAGCTGATCGCCGAGGGGCTGGTGACCGTGGACGGCTCGCCGGTGGCCAAGAGCGACCGGGTCGGCGCCGGGTCGATGCTCGACGCCACGATCCCGTCGCTGGCCGACCCCTTGGAGATCAAGCCCGAGATCGTCGAGGGCATCAAGATCGTCTACGACGACGATGCGTTCGTGGTGATCGACAAGCCCGTGGGCGTGGCCGTGCACCCCTCGCCGGGCTGGCAGGGCAAGACCGTCGTCGGTCACCTCGTGGCCGCCGGCTTCCGGATCTCCACGTCGGGTGCCAAGGAGCGCGAGGGCATCGTCCAGCGACTCGACGTCGGCACCTCGGGCGTGATGGTGATCGCCAAGTCCGAGCACGCCTACTCCGTCCTCAAGAACGCGTTCCGCAACCGGACGGTCGACAAGACCTACCACGCGCTGGTCCAGGGCCACCCCGACCCGCTCGAGGGGACGATCGACGCGCCGATCGGGCGCAACCCGAAGTACGACTACAAGTTCGCGGTCCGGGCCGACGGGCGCCACTCGGTGACTCACTACGAGACGCTGGAGGCGCATCGGTTCGCCTCCCTGCTGAAGATCCACCTCGAGACCGGCCGCACCCACCAGATCCGCGTCCACATGTCGGCGCTGAAGCACCCGTGCGTCGGCGACCTCACCTACGGCGCCGACCCCGCCCTGGCCCGGCGCGTGGGGATGGAGCGGCAGTGGCTGCACGCGATGCGGCTCGGCTTCGAGCACCCGGAGACCGGTGAGTACGTCGCCTTCGAGTCGACCTACCCCGACGATCTCCAGCACGCGCTCGCCTATGTCCGTGAACAGTACTGAATCCGCGACTCCGGCTGAGGCGGTTCTTCGCGTAGCGGAGCCCGAGGACATCGCCGAGATCGTCAGCACCTACATCGAGGCCCGCGCCGCCGCGCCGATGCCGGCTCCGATCTACCCGGAGTCGGACATCCGGGAGTGGCTGGCGGTCAAGGTCCTGGCGCCCCAGAAGGGGGCGCAGGTCTGGGTCGCGGAGGTGGCCGGCGTGGTCTCGGCCTTCGTCGCCTTCACCCCGACCTGGCTCGACGACCTCTTCGTGCATCCCCGCGTGCAGGGCACCGGTCTGGGCGCGATGCTGCTCGATCTGGTGAAGTCGCTGGCCCCCGACGGCTTCGGTCTCTGGGTCTTCGAGATGAACACGCCCGCGCGAGCCTTCTACGCCCGCCACGGGCTGCGCGAGGTCGAGCGCACCGACGGCTCCGCCAACCAGGAGAAGACCCCCGACGTACGGATGGTCTGGCCCTGACCTGAGCGGCTGGTCGGTGTGACTACTCGGCCTGCAGGTGGGACATCTCGGCTGCGATGAGGGCGATCTCGCGCGGGCCGACGCGGCAGCAGCCGCCGACGTACGCAGCCCCGGAGCGCACCCAGGAGAGGGCCTCGCCGGGGCGGAAGTGAGGGGTGCCGGACCAGGCGCCATCGACGTAGGTCTCGCCGGTGTTGGGGTAGACGACGGCGGGCTCGCCGGTGGCGGTGGCGAGCTGGACGGCGGCGGGGACGTCGGCCGGGTCGCAGCAGTTGACGCCGACGGCGACCACCGAGCGGATGCCGGCAGCCAGCGCCAGGGCGTCGGCCAGGGGCTGGCCGGCGCGGGTGCGGGTGCCGGCGCAGGAGTAGGAGAACCAGACCGGTAGCCCGATGTCGTCGAGAAGGTCCACGAGCACCTCGGCCTCCTCGGTGTCCGGGATGGTCTCGACCGCGATGAGGTCGGGGTCCTCGGTCTCGAGCAGCGCCAGCCGGGGTGCGTGGAAGTCGCGCAGCGTGGCCGCGGTGACCCCGTAGCGGCCGCGGTACTCCGAGCCGTCGGCGAGGTAGGCGCCATAGGGTCCGATCGAGGCGGCGACCAGGCGCCCGGGAGCCTCCTCGGCCACCTCGCGCGCGATACGGACGCTGCGGCGCAGCAGCTCGGTGGCGTAGGTCTGGGTCATCCCGGCCTCCACGAATCCGGGCACGCTCGCCTGATAGCTGGAGGTCGTGGCGACGTCGGCGCCGGCGGAGAAGTAGGCGCGGTGGACCGCCGCGATCTCCTCGGGCGACTCATCGAGCAGCCGAGCCGTCCACAGGGCACCGGACACGTCATGACCGCGTGCTTCCAGTGCGTTGGACAGGCCGCCGTCGAGGATCGTCACCACAACTGGAGACTGTACGTCGGGGCGCCCGAGAAACGCCCTGGGGCGTCGATGAAACTGTCGGCGCCGCCAGATAGTCTGTAGTCCTTCCCCCAGGTCGTCCGTTTGTGCACGGGCTCCTGCGCCCGCTCCATCCGTTCGACCTCGAGGAGGGCTCTACGCCAATGGCGGCCGGCTCCAAGGACTCTTTCGTCCACCTGCACGTCCACACCGAATACTCGATGCTGGATGGTGCCTCGCTCCTCGACGGGCTCTTCAGCCGTACCGCCGAGCTGGAGATGCCGGCGATCGCGATGACCGACCACGGCAACATGCACGGGGCCTACGACTTCTGGAAGAAGGCGAAGGCTCACGACGTCAAGCCGATCATCGGCATCGAGGCCTACATCACCCCCAACACCCCGCGAGGCGAGCGCAAGCGGGTGCGGTGGGGCCGCGGCGATCAGGCGCAGGAGGGCGGCGACGACGTCTCGGGCGGTGGTGCCTACACCCACATGACGATGTGGGCGGAGTCGACCGAGGGGATGCACAACCTCTTCCGGCTCTCCTCCCGCTCCAGCCTGGAGGGCTACTACTTCAAGCCGCGGATGGACAAGGAGATCCTCGCCGAGCACTCCAAGGGGATCATCGTCTCCACCGGCTGCCCCTCCGGCGCCATCCAGACCCGGCTGCGGCTGGGTCAGTGGGACGAGGCACTCAAGGAAGCCGGTGAGCTGCAGGACATCTTCGGCAAGGACAACGTCTTCCTGGAGCTGATGGACCACGGCATCTCGATCGAGAAGCGGGTCCGCGACGACCTGCTCAAGCTCGGCAAGGCGATGAACATCGCCCCCGTGGCCACCAACGACTCCCACTACACCAGCCCGGAGGACGCGGGCGCCCACGAGGCGCTGCTGTGTGTCCAGTCGGGCAGCCGGATGACCGAGCCGCCCTACTCCAAGGGCGGCAAGCGGTTCGCCTTCGAGGGCAGCGGCTACTACATCAAGACCGCCGCCGAGATGCGTGAGCTGTGGGGCCGGCAGGACCTGATCGAGGCCTGCGACAACACCCTGCTGATCGCCGAGCGCTGCGACGTGCAGTTCACGGAGTCGACCGGTGGCTACATGGCGCTCGCCGACATCCCCGAGGGCGAGACCGAGGAGTCGTGGCTGCGCAAGGAGACCTGGCGCGGCATCGAGCTGCGCTACCCGGGCGAGAAGACGACCCAGGAGGTCCGGGACCGCGTCGAGTTCGAGATCGACGTGATCCTGCAGAAGGGCTACCCGGGCTACTTCCTGGTGGTCGCCGACTTCATCCAGTGGTCGAAGGACAACGGGATCCGGATCGGCCCTGGGCGTGGCTCGGGTGCGGGCTCGATCGTGGCCTACGCGCTGCGGATCACCGACCTCGACCCGCTCGAGCACGGACTCTTCTTCGAGCGGTTCCTCAACCCCGAGCGTCCCTCGATGCCCGACTTCGACATCGACTTCGACGACCATCGCCGTGGCGAGACGATCAAGTACGTCATGGACAAGTACGGCGCGGAGAAGGTCGCCCAGATCGCCACCTTCGGGCGGATCAAGGCCAAGCAGGCGATCAAGGACGCCGCCCGCATCCTCGACCACGGCTTCGCGATCGGCGACCGGATCACGAAGGCGCTGCCGGCCGACGTGATGGGCAAGGGGGTGCCGCTCAAGGAGCTGTTCAACCCCGACCACAAGCGCTACGGCGAGGGTGGCGACTTCCGCGCTCTGCATGACACCGACCCGGATGTGAAGAAGATCTACGAGACCGCGATCGGTCTCGAGGGTCAGATCCGGCAGACCGGCATCCATGCCGCGGGCGTGATCATGGCCTCCGAGCCGATCATCGACATCGTCCCGCTGATGGAGCCGAAGCAGGACGGCCAGGTCGTCACCCAGTTCGAGTATCCGACCTGTGAGGCGCTCGGCCTGGTCAAGATGGACTTCCTGGGCCTCTCCAACCTCCACACTCTCGAGGACGCGCTGGACAACATCCGCGCCAACCGGGACATCGACCTGGTGCTCGAGGAGGTCCCCTTCGACGACAAGGCGACCTACGAGCTGATGCAGCGCGGCGACACGCTCGGCGTCTTCCAGCTCGATGGTGGCGGCATGCGTGCCCTGCTGCGCTCGATGCTCCCCGACCGGTTCGCCGACATCACCGCGGTCTCCGCGCTCTACCGTCCGGGCCCGATGGGCGCCGACTCCCACAACAAGTACGCCCACCGCAAGAACGGCCGTGAGCCGATCGTGCCGATCCACCCCGAGCTCGAGAAGCCGCTCGAGGAGGTGCTGGGGGAGACGTACGGCCTGATCGTCTATCAAGAGCAGGTGATGTCGATCGCCCAGGTCCTGGCGGGGTTCACGCTCGGACAGGCGGACAACCTCCGCCGCGCGATGGGCAAGAAGAAGAAGGCCGAGCTCGACAAGCAGTACGCCGGTTTCCAGGCAGGCATGCTCGAGCGTGGCTACTCCCAGAAGGCGATCGACACGATCTGGGAGATCCTGCTGCCGTTCTCCGACTACGCCTTCAACAAGTCGCACTCGGCGGCCTACGGCGTGGTCACCTACTGGACCGCCTACCTGAAGGCCAACTACCCGACCGAGTACATGGCCGCGCTCTTGACCTCGGTCAAGAACGACAAGGACAAGATGGCGATCTACCTCAACGAGTGTCGCCGGATGAAGATCGCGGTGCTGCCGCCCGACGTCAACGAGTCCGCCCACGACTTCACCGCGGTCGGCTCCGACATCCGCTTCGGCCTGACCGCCGTGCGCAACGTGGGCGCTCAGGTGGTCGACGGGATGATCGAGGCGCGCACCACGAAGGGTCGCTTCGCGGACTTCAACGACTATCTCTCCAAGGTGCCCGAGCGGGCCTGCAACAAGCGAGTGATCGAGTCGCTGATCAAGGCCGGTGCCTTCGACGACATGAAGCACCGCCGCCGCGCGCTGGTGGCGATCCACGAGACCGCGGTGGACCAGTACATCGACATCAAGCGCAACGAGGCGATCGGGCAGGACTCGCTCTTCGGCGGCCTCGAGGAGGACGGCGGCGACGGCTTCGGCGTCTCGGTGGCCATCCCCGAGATGGACGAGTGGGACAAGATGACCCTGCTCGGACACGAGCGCGAGATGCTCGGCCTCTACGTCTCCGACCATCCGCTGATGGGTCTCGAGCACGTCCTCGCCAACGGCACCGACTGCACCATCGGCCAGCTGATGACCGATGAGTCCCGGCCCCACAACACCACCGTCACGGTCTCCGGGCTGGTCACGAACGTCAACCGGCGGATCACCAAGAAGGGTGACGCCTGGGCGACGGTGACCTTGGAGGACCTGGAGGGTTCGGTGGAGGTGCTGCTCTTCCCCTCGTCCTACCAGCTGGCCGCGCCGCACCTGGTCGAGGACTCGATCATCCGGGTCAAGGGCCAGCTCTCCCGCGACAAGGACCAGCCCGAGCTGCGCGGCCAGGAGGTCACCGTCCCGGACCTGACCGGCGGTCCGGGCGCCGCGGGCGGACCGGTGGTGATCTCGCTGCCGTCGACGCGGTGCACGCCGCAGGTGATCGCATCGCTGCGTGACGTACTGACCACCTATCCCGGAGTAGCCGAGGTCAGGCTACGGTTGATGACACGGGACGCGACCCGGGTCATGAAGCTCGATGACCGGCTGAGGGTGGCACCGACTCCCGAGCTGTTCGCCGACCTCAAACACCTCCTCGGACCAGGATGCCTGACAATCTGATCGTGCCGCCGCCGCCCAGTCTTCACCCGACCGTCCGCCGCGCCGCGCGCCCCGACCTGTCCCGCCCGGTGTGGATCCAGGTGGCCATCACCGTGGCTGCGTTCGTGGTCGGCGGTCTCGCGGCGGGTCTCGCCGCGGCCACCCTGTGGACCCCGCCGACCGGGATGGTGCTCGAGGACAAGTGGTATCGGGGCCTCGTCTCGATCGACCCGCCCGCGATCGGGCAGAACATCGACCAGGGCGTCTTCGCGGCGACCGCATGGTTCTCCGTCTGCGCGATCGTGCTCGGCCTGCTGGTCGGCATCGCGGCCGCGGTCTGGCTCAACCGCTCCGAGCTCGTCACCCTCGCCGCGGTGACGGTCGGGGGAGCGATCGGTGGGGCCCTGATGCTGCTGGTCACCTCGTCGCTCTCCCCCGAGGACCCGAACAGTCTCGCCAAGGGCGCCGCTGACGGCACCGTGCTCGAGGACAGCTTCCAGCTGGCCTCGCCGTGGCTGGTTCTGCTGGTCCCGGGCTCGGCGATGCTGGCGCTGATGGTCATCTTCCTGATGTGGGCGCCGCACCAGCTCGACGACCCGGAGGATCAGCCCGGCTCCTGAGGCCGGCGTGCTCACGCCCGGCAGCAGCGCCGGGGTGGCTCTACCTGGCGATCGGTGCGGTGGTGGCGTCCGTGATCGCGACCAGGTCCGCCGGAGCGAGCTCGAGGTCGAGACCCCGGCGGCCGCCAGAGACGTAGACGGTCTCGTACGCCGCAGCCGACTCGTCGAGGACGGTGGGGTGGGAACGCTTCTGGCCGACGGGAGAGATCCCGCCCGCGACGTACCCGGTGGCGCGCTCGGCGGCGGCGACGTCGGCCATCTGCGCCTTCGTGCCGCCGAGGGCACGAGCGAGCGCCTTGAGGTCCAGCTGGCGGGTGACCGGGACGATGCCGACCACGAGGTTGCCGTCGAGCGAGGCCATCAAGGTCTTGAAGACCCGCCCCGGCTCGACGCCGAGGGCCTCGGCGGCCTCCAGGCCGTAGGACTCGGCGCGCGGATCGTGCTCGTAGGGGTGGAGCGTGAAGTCGATGCCGGCCCGGGTGAGGGCGACGGTCGCGGGAGTGCCGCCGGCTCGCTTCCCGGCCTGCTTCTTCGGCATCAGTTGGGCGACCACTTCGTGCGGGCGACCTCGGTGGCGGGGAGCGAGGGGATGACGTTCATCGCCCTGAGCTCTGCTCGGAGCAGGTCGGTGACCATACCGAGGCGGATCCCGGCGTCGGGTGCCTCCAGGAGAGCCTGCCGGTCGGGCATCGGCAGGGGAGTGGTGGCCGAGATGGTCCAGGAGAGGAACTCCGGGTCCTTGGGGAGCGAGCCGGTGAACGGGTCCTCGCGGAACTCGAGCAGCGCGGCGCGGTAGGCGGTGAAGGTGGCCCGGGCGGTGTCGACGATGGCGCGCGGGACGGCGACGTGCTCCTCGGGAATCTCCTCGATGTCGGCGACGGGGAAGTCACCGCTGCTGACCAGGCTGTCCATCCGGATCCGGTCGACAGCGAGCACCTCGAGATCGAAGGAGCCGTCGTGGTGCTGCTCGACCTCGGTGATCAGCAGTTTCACCCCGACCCGGTAGAGCGACTGGGCGCCGGTCTCGCCGACCTCGTAGCCCTCGCGGATCGCGACCGTGCCGAAGTGGCGCTCCTCCTCTTCCTGGCGGAGCAGGTGGTGCACCATCGCGCGGTAGCGGTCCTCGAAGACCCGCAGCGGCAGCGTCACGCCGGGAAACAGGACAGCGCCGACCGGGAACATCGGTAGCCGCTCGTTCACGCCACCACCTCCGTCGCGCAAGCCGTTGCGCGAGCGCCAGGATACGGGGGTGGCGGCGTGATGTCTGCACCGAGGTGTCCCGGGACCGCGCGGTCTTCGCGACCAGCCGCTCGCACGCCTGCCGGCTCGTGTCGGCGGCCTCCTCGTCAGGGATGGAGGCA